>JAEUIK010000604.1 GCA_016793185.1 Planctomycetaceae bacterium
CGCAGCGTGAAGTACGGGCTAGGCTGCCTCTGGACCGGGACGCTATTCCGGCTCGCCAAGCTGGGCCTGGCCCGGCCCAAGATCTTCGCGCCGCTGATTGACGCCGAGAAGCGTCGCTAGCAGTGATGCTGGCCAATACAACGCGCCCCGGGGAAGTCGGTCCCCGGAGAATCGCGCTGCCGGGCAACTTCAGCCAGCCGTTCAATCCGCCGGACTGACGTCCCCGGGTCGAGCTGGAGTTAGTGACTCGGCTCGATGCTCGCCTTCGAAGAAGACGCCGATGTTGCGGAACTTGGCGTAGCGGTCCGACAAGAGCTGGTCGATCGGCCGCGCGGTCAACTCGCGAAGCGCATTGACCAGGTACATCTTGAGCCGGTTCGACATCTGGTGGTGGTCGCGATGCGCGCCGCCGAGCGGCTCGGGAATCACATCGTCGACGACGCCCAGCTCCAGCAGATGCTTGCTCGTCAGCTTGAGAGCCATGGCCGCTTGTTCGGCGAAGGCCGAGCTCTTCCAGAGAATGCCGGCGCAACCCTCGGGGCTGATCACCGAGTAATAGGCGTGCTCGAGAATCGCCACCTTGTCGCCAACGCCGATGCCCAACGCGCCCCCCGAGCCTCCTTCGCCGATCACGACGCAGACGATGGGCGTCGGCAGCCGCGACATTTCGAGCATGCTCTGGGCGATCACGTGCGATTGCCCGCGCTCCTCGGCGCCGATGCCCGGATAAGCCCCGGGCGTATCGATGAAGCAGATCACCGGCATCTGGTACTTGGCCGCCAGCTCCATCTTGCTCATCGCTTTGCGATAGCCTTCGGGATGGGCGCAGCCGAAGTAGCAGGCATTGCGTTCTTTGAGGGTTTTGCCTTTCTGATGGCCGACGACCATCACTTTGTAATTGTCGAGCTTGGCGAAGCCGGTCCGAATCGCCCGGTCGTCGGCGAAGGTCTTGTCGCCGTGCAATTCGACGAACTCCTCGAAAACCAGGTCGAGATAGTCGGTCGTCATTGGCCGCTCGGGATGCCGGGCGACTTGCACGGTCTGCCAGGGATCGAGCTCGCTGTAGAGCTTTTTGGTGAGCTCGGCCAGCTCGCGCTTGAGCCGGCGCGCCTCGTCCTGGTTCGCCGAGGTGGCTTCCGCCGATTCGAGCTTCGCAAGGCGCGCCTCGAGCTCGGCAATCGGCCGCTCGAAGGCTAAACGATGGTGCACCGCAGGCATGGATGGTTCTCCCGGCTTCGCGCGAAAGCGCTTCTTCGGCAAATCGGGCGCGGGTTCGGAATTCCCCGCGCGGTGATCGGTCTGGTTCTGCTTGTGTTCTCAACTTCTGGCCCACGCGGCCGTGGGTCGGGCGCCTCGACGCCGTCTGATTGCAGCGGCGCGCTCGCGACGGGCCCAACCCTCCGTTGCTGGCAGCTAGCTGCCGCCATCCTGATCCTGGCACTGCCAGCAGCCGCACAGGCCGTTTTCGCGCCCGACTATCCTATCATCGGTCCGTCGGCAACTTAACCTGCGGCGGGCTTCTCCACAGGTGGTTTCGGCATCTCCTTGAAGACCCGCAGCGACCGAAACTCGCGGAGGAATTCGCTCATCGATTCCGGACGCTGCTCGGGACGCTTGGCGAGGGTCTTCTTCACCAAATCAGCGAACTCAGGCGTGACATTAGGGTTGGCGGCTCCCAGCGGCGGCGGCGGCGATTTCAGATGCTTCATCAACAGCTCGTTCGAACTCCCCCCCGTGAACGGCGCCCGGCCTCCCACCAGCTCGAAGATCGTGCAACCGAAGCTGTAGACGTCGGCGCGCGTGTCGAGCGCCAGCCCGCGGATCTGCTCGGGCGACATATAGCTGCGCGTGCCTTGCGTCTTGGTCTTGCGGGCGAAGAGCTTCATCAAGCCCGTCTTGGGTTTGGTAGCCATCGCAAAGTCGATCAGCTTCACATCCCCCTGGGGCGAGACGAGAAAATTGTCGGGCTTGATATCGCGGTGAACCCAGCCCTGGTCGTTGAAGTAGGCCAAGGCCTCGGCGGCCTGGCCAATCACTTGCGGGACGAGATAGCCGACCTGCGCCAGTCCGCGCCGCAGGAACTGCTTCATGTTGGGGTGCGGATAGAGCTCCATCACCAGATACGGCGAGAGCTTATCCGAGCCATATTCGTAGATCCGGATGACGCGCGGATGCTCGAGCGACTTGCCCACCGCGTACTCGTTCTTGAGAAACGCGACATGCTCGCGTTCCTTGCGGAAGTCGGACAGGAGCAGCTTGATTGCATACCGCTGCGATTGCGCGTCGTCGATCGCCTCCCACACCTGGCTGGTCTGGCCGGTCATGACGATGTTCAACAGCCGGTACTTGCCCAGCAGATCTTGGCTGGCACGTGCCAAGTGTGACCTCTCGCGTCGGTTCCGGAATCAGGGCAAAATCGGCGGCAAAGCGCGGGTCGCCAGCGCCGCGGCCTCCAGTTTAGTCCCCCCCCGGGCAACCAACAAACGCTCCCTGCCGGGGCGCAATTGCCGCCGCGCGGGGCCGACGGTACAACACGGACTCGCCAGCTCGAGTGGTCAGCTCGACTGGCCGTTGGAACCGAGGAATCGTGGTTGATGAAAGCCGCCCACATCGTTGCCCCGCGCCGCCTGGAAATCGTCGACACCCCCCTGCCCGACATTCGTCAAGCTCCTGGTGAACCCGTTCTGCTGCGGCTGCACCAAGGCGTGCTGTGCGCCTCGGACTTTCCGCGGTGGTGCGGCGGCGCGTTCAATGTCCAGTTTCCCCGACCTGTCGGCGATAGCCTGCACGAGTGCATCGGTACCGTCGTCGAGAGCCGGAGCCCGAGGTTCCAGCCCGGCGATTGGGTCCTGGCGATCCCCGCCGACCAGCGTGGACTGAGCGAATACTTCATCACCGACGCCAGCATGGTGGTGCCGCTCCCCGAGCACACCATCCGCGAACACCTGATCCTCGGTCAGCCCCTGGGAACAATCCTCTGGGCCGCGCACAAGCTGCCGAACATTCTCGATCTCGACGTCGCCGTCGTCGGGCAAGGGCCAATCGGGCTGATGTGGAACTACCTGCTCTCGAACATGGGGGCCCGGAAGATCATCGGTCTCGATCGCGTTCCGGACCGACTCGAAACAGCCCGGCGGATGCGCGCCACGCACACGATTCACGTCGACGAAGTCGACCCGCGCGCCGCGATTCTGGAACTCACCGACGGTCGCGGCGCCGACCTGGTGGTCGAGGCCGTGGGTCATCAGCCCGAGACAATCCACCTCGCAATTGGGCTCTGCCGGCGCGAGGGAACGGTTTTGATGTTCGGCGTACCGGACCAGGAGTTTTATCCCCTCCCTGCCTGGGAAATTTTGCGGAAGAACATTCGCTTCATCGGCTCGGTGCATCCGAACGTGCAGCGCGACCTGCCTTTGGCACTCGACATGATCCGCCAGGGCCGGATCGACGTCAGCCCCTTGATCACGCACCGCTTTCCGTTCGAGAAGGCGCAAGAGGCGTTCACACTCGCCGTCGAACGTCACGACCGGCCGATCAAGGTGCTGTTGGAGTTCGGCAGTTAAGCCGAACGTGGGGTTTGATTCAACCACCACGACACGACGGCACCACGAGAAACGGCAGAGGACTCACGCGAGCAAATCAAGACGGGATGGCATTGCCAATCGTCGGTCCGGCGTCAGCGTAGCTTGGCTTCGTGCCTTAGTGTCTTGGTGGTTATCTCTTTGCGTTTGATTTCCGTCGTACCGTGGTGTCGTGGTAGTTAAGCCCCCCCTGCCCTGCTTCAGAGCTCCACGTTCGACAATTCGCCCGCCAGCACGCGGACGTAGAGCCGGCGGATCTCGGCCGTCATGTGCTGATGCCGGAAGATGTCGGCGCAGCGGCGGCGTCCCTCGCTTCCCAAGCGCTCGCGCAACCCGGCGTCGGCTGCCAGCTCGACGATCGCTTGCGCGAGGCCGGCCACCTCTTGGGGCGGCAACAAGTAGCCGGTGACGCCCGGCAGCACGACTTCGCGGGCGCCGTCGATGTCATAACTGATCACCGGCTTGGCCGAGATCAACGCTTGCGGCAGCGTCCGCGCCAGCCCCTCGCGGAGGCTGGTGTGGACCAGCACATCCATTGCCGCGATGAGGGGAGGAATTTGCTCGGGGGGGACGAGGCCCGTGAAGTGAAAATGCGCATCGAGCCCGGCCGCGGCGATCTGCTGCCGCAGCTCGTCGGCCAGGATCCCATCTCCGACGAACAGGAATCGCACGCGCGGGTTCTGGCGCACCACCTCGGCGGCCGCCTGAATGACGTACTCGTGCCCCTTGAGATGAAAGAGCCGGGCGATCTTGCCAATCACAATGTGGTCGTCGGCGTAGCCAAGTTCGCGGCGGACTCTGGCGCGCTGCTCGTGGGCCTGCAAGAACGGCTCGACCTCCATGCCGCTGTAGATCGTCGTGAACTTCTCGCGCGGGGCCACCTGGGCGG
Source organism: Planctomycetaceae bacterium (assembly GCA_016793185.1). GTDB lineage: Bacteria > Planctomycetota > Planctomycetia > Pirellulales > JAEUIK01 > JAEUIK01. The sequence goes on from JAEUIK010000604.1 coordinate 4,471, forward strand.
CGACCATCAGATCGGTCATCGCGTCGGCCACGCTGATGTAGGCGTCGCACCGCGAGGCGGCCCAGCGCTCGCAGGCTCTGAAGGCGAAGGCCGATAACGGGCTCTGATAGGGATGAAACGGCGCCCCATGCACGGTATGGATGATGGCCGGCACCTGCAGCCGGAAAGCCGCGGCGCGCCCCAAGATCCCCCCCTTGGCGCTGTGGGTATGAACCACTTCCGGTCGAAACTCCTGCAACACCTCGTGCAACTCGCGATAGCTGCGCCAATCGCGCCAGGGGTGAATCGAGCGCCGCAGCGAGCCGATGATCCGCACCGGCACTCCGCTCGCCTGGGCCCGCTCGAGCAAACTCCCCTCGGGACCGAGCGAGGGGCCCGTGATCAACAGCACGTTATCGCCGTAGAACCGCTGCAAGTCCTCGCAGTTGTAGAGCGTGTTCTCCTGCGCTCCTCCCAGGATCATCCGGGTAATGACGTGTGCGATCCGCATGCGGTCGTGATCGAACCTTCGCGTAACAACGTGGAATCCGGGAACGAACGGCGTTCAGCCCCGTCTCGCCGCGGCACGCGGCGAACATCCCCTGCCCTGCCCTGATTATGCCTGGGAGTTGCGCGTTGCGGCAGTCTGCTCCGGGGGATAATCGACGTGCAGCAGGAATAAGCCCTCGGGAGGCGCCGTTTGCCCCGCGGCTTTACGGTCCTGGGCGGCGAGCACTTCGGCCACCCAGGCCATCTCGCGCGCTCCCCGTCCGACTTCGACGAGCGTGCCGACGATCGCCCGAACCATGTTGTAGAGAAAGCCGTCGGCGGCCACTTCGACGTGCAGTCCGGCCGAAAAGGGACCAAAGGGATCCCCCCCCTGCCCTGCTCGGCGGGCCACAAGAATGTCGGTGATCGTCCGGACGCTCGTCTCGCGGTTCGGCCATTGGGTCTCGAAGCTGCGGAAGTCGTGCTTGCCCAAGAGGAGCTGCGCGGCCTCGTGCATCGCCGCCGCGTCGAGCCGGTGCCGGCAATGCCAAGCATAGCGCCTCCCGAACGGATTGCGCTGCGGGCCATCCTGAAGCGCATAGCGATAACGCTTGCCGATGGCATCGAACCGAGCATGGAAACCGGCCGGCGCCTCAACAAGTTTGCGCACGAGCATTTCGTCGGGAAGCTCGGCGTTGAGGGCCCGCTCGAGCACGGCCGGCTCGAGCCGGGTCTCGGAGGAGAAACTGACGACCTGCCCCAGGGCGTGGACCCCCGCGTCGGTCCGCCCGCTGGCTTCGACGGTGACGGGCGCGCCAGTCACGCGGCCCAGGACTTCCTCGAACACCCCTTGCAGCGTCCGCGGCCCGGGCTGGCGTTGCCAGCCGGCGAAATCGGTGCCGTCGTAGGCCAGGATAAGCTTGAAGGTGCGCATGGCGGAGGCAGGGCCGGAATCCTGGTGCCACTGGCTCTGCCAGTGGAATTCATTCAAAGCACTGGCAAAGCCAGTGGCACCCAGTTGCGGAACAATCGCCTGCCCAGGTCTCACCTGGGCGTGGCAGCCTGCGGGAGGCCAATACGTTCCGAGAGCTTCCTACCGGGCCGCGGCCGCGGCTTGCGCGACCAGCAGCTCGGCGATCTGCACCGCGTTGGTGGCGGCTCCCTTGCGGAGGTTGTCGCTCACGCACCAGAAGGCGATGCCCGTCGGGCTCGAGAGGTCCTCGCGAATGCGACCGATGAACACCTCGTGCCGGCCATCGCAGCCGAGCGGCATGGGGTACTTCTTGGCGGCCAGGTCGTCCTCGACAATGATGCCCGGCGCCGCCGCGAAGATCTCACGCGCCTCGTCGACCGACAACTTCCGTTCGGTCTCGACCAGGATGCTCTCGCTGTGGCAGTTGCTGACGGGCACGCGAACGCAGGTCGGGCAAACCTTGATCGTATCGTCGCCGAGGATCTTCCAGGTCTCGTACACCATCTTCATCTCTTCCGAGGTGTAGCCCTGGTGCTTGGGCGAGCCGATCTGCGGGATCAAATTGAACGCGATTGGATGGGCGAAGGCCGCGGGTTGGTGCGGCTGGCCGCCGAGCGCGGCGCGGGTCGCCTCTTCCAACTCGCGCGAGCCGGGCAACCCGGCGCCGCTGGTGGCCTGGTAGGTGCTCACCACGACGCGCTTGACGCGCGCCGCATCGTGCAGCGGCTTGAGCGCGACGACCATTTGCGTGGTCGAACAGTTCGGACTGGCGATGATCCCCTGGTGCTCGCGGGCCGCCTCGGGATTGATCTCGGGCACGACCAGCGGAACCTTGGGATCCATCCGCCAATAGCCGCTCTCGTCCACGACCACGGTGCCGCGCTCGACGGCCCAGGGGACGAAATCGCGGGCTGTCTCGTCCGGGGTGCTGCCGATCGCCAGATCGATGTCCGCGAACGAATCGGGCGTCAGCTCCTCGACCTGAAACGTCTGTCCTTTGAACGTGATCGGTTTGCCTGCCGAGCGGCGCGAGGCCAGGAACTTGATCTTGGCGAAGGGGAAATTCCGCTCGGCCAAGAGCTCGAGAATGATGGTTCCCACGGCGCCCGTCGCGCCGACCACGGCAATCGTATCGAACAACGCTCAGCTCCTCGTGCGGAAAGGGTCAGGCCGCCGGAAAACGCCCAAACTGGGGCCGCTGGCGACCGTCTGGCAAGTATACCCGCCGCGCACCAGACACACCAAGGGGCCGGCGGGTTCGGCGGCCGAAACCCCGGTTCAGGGCCGCCAGATTGCGGCGGCCGGCGACTACGACATCGAAGAGCTGCGCTTCATCCGATCGCGCTGCTGTTGCTGCGCCCGAAACGCGGCGTCGTTTTGCGAGTTGGGCCGGTCGCCGGAGCGTTCCGGGGGCCGCTCGGATCCCTTCTCAGCGGCCTTTTCGGCGGCCGGCTTGCTGCGCTTCGGGGGCGGGCCCCCGCCCAGCACCGCGCGGACCACCTTCGGCGAGACAAACGCCAGGTTGCCAAAGAGCATGGCAATGCCAAACGTCATCATCCCCAGGCCAAACGCGATGCCCAGGTGCAGCGGAACCGCCATCGCCAGCACGATCGGCCGGGTGAGTCGCGGCCAGACGAGCGCGGGGTACGAGATTTCCCACAACACGGTCACGTGCGTCAAGAAGGCGATCGTCAGCGGCCAGGCAGCCAGCCAGGTCATGTCGAACGACTGATATTCAAGATTGGCGACCGCACCCCAGAGCGCACTCCCTTCCCACCAGGCGGGCCCCTGCAGCTTCGAGACGCCGGCAAAGAAGTAGATCACGCACATATGGATCTGGATCAGGCGCAGCGCCAGGTTGGCGCCGACGCTCGGCGGGGCCGGCGGGAGTTTCACGTCCTCCTTGCGCGCCAGCCGCCACCGGTCGAGCGAGTAGGCCGCGCCGCTGGGACCGACCATCAGGTACATCGCCAGCATCGCGTTGATCTGATCGAGACCGAACAAAGCGCCCGTCAGGCGGTGCGTGTACGAGACGGTGATCACGAAGGCCAGCACCGAGACGATCCGGCTGAACAGCCCCAGGGCCAGCATGGCAAACACGACCAGCCCGGCAAGGTGCACGACCCAGATCAACGTCGGCGACTGGATGTACCACCAGTAACTCCAGGCGAATCCGCCGCGCTGCGTCATCCGCACCGCTGCGGGATCAAGCCAACCGCCGGGCATCAGGAAGTCGTTGATGCCCAGGGTCCAGACCAGGTGGGTGTAGAAGAGCATCGCCCCGGTGCAGAGCCGAATCGCCCCGAGCGTGGCGGGATCGACCGCGCTGAACCAGAAGCGATTCCAACCGGCCAGGGTCCCCTGGAACAAGTCGCGAATGTAGTTGGTGAAGAGGTTCAACGCCGTGCCCCTCCCCGGTTGCGAATCGGCACGAGCGCGGCCACCGGCGGCGGCTGGGGGGCTGCCTGTTCCGGCTCGACCGACGCTTCGAAGGACTTCTGGAAACGCTCGCGATAGAGCTGCGGATCGTCGAGGGGCCGTCCGGCGCGAACGTCTTCCGGAAAGGGAATCAGGTGTCGGACGAGGTGAATCGTCACGCGCCGCGCGCCATACCGCGCGAGCAGGTGGTCGGCATAGGATTGAGC
>JAEUIK010000665.1 GCA_016793185.1 Planctomycetaceae bacterium
CTCCATCACTTCGTCGAGCAGCGGACGACGAATGCGCACCGCATCCGCGCCACGAGTCAGCTCGACTTGCAGATAGTCGCTCGGCGCCGCGGTTTCGAAGTAGTCGTAATCCTCCTGGCCGTGGTTCCGCGCCGATAGCAACTCGGCGGCGATCCAGGGAGGATTTTCGTGCGGGAGCAGAACTCCCCCGCCGGCGCCGGCGGGGGTCACGACAACGCCGTCGGCAATCCTGCCGTAGCGAGCCAAATGGGTCGCAATCCAGCTCTCGCATGCGACGCGGCCGCGAACATCGAGCTGCTGCGTTTGCAGCGAAACCGTCAGATCGATTTCCAGCGACGGCTCGCCCCGCAACTCGCCGCAGGCCAGCGACCAGTACACCTGCAGGGTGAATGGCAGGGCCGCCGTTTCGGGATAGAGGGCGACCAGATCGGCCTCGCGCACGTAGACCTCGGCCGGGGCGCCACCGGCTGGCCAGGTACGCCGACTTCCACGCCCAGCGCGCGCGCGATGGGCTGCGTGGGCGGCGCCGCCAGCGGACGGACGGCGATGCCCAAGTCGGGCCGAGTGAGATCCACGATGCCGCGCCACGGGGCGAATTCAAAGGTGGCTTGCCGGGCGTCGAGGCGCCACGAGATCGGCGAATTAAGAGAAGCGTTCATCGCGTCGAGAGATTGCTGTCCACTCGATTAGTCACGCGCACGAGCAGACATCATAACGCCCGCCACGCGGCTACGAGCTTGCAGCGCAGCAACAAAAAAACCCCGCCGTTCACCGTGAAGTGAAGCGGCGGGGCCGGAACAGAGAAGAGGCCGAATGATATATGGCGCGGCGTGCGGATCGTGTTAAGCCAATCGTTTGCACGTCACGAACCTGATATTACCAGCCGGTAAGGCGATGTCCAGCAGTTTGTCAAAAAAAGTCAGCGCACTAATGTTCGCAGCGGCAACCGATAGCCTGTCTCGATAAATTCGCTCAAGTTTCGCATCCCCGCGACCGAGCGTTGACGCCTTACGGAGGCATTCGAGTCCTCTATAATCTCGGCGGTGTTCGCTCCCCTCGACTGGCCCCCGGATAGCCCTGCCGATGAGCAAGTTCCTCGAAGTCTGCGAACAGGCGGCCCGGGCCGGCGGTCGCGTCCTGCTCGATTGGCAGGGGAAATTCGCCATTCGCGAGAAGGGGCCATCGGACCTGGTCACCGAGGCGGATCTCGCGGCTCAACAAGAAGTTAAGCGAATTCTACTCGGCCAGTTCGCCGACCATGCCTTTCTGGGCGAGGAGGGGTTCGGCAGCGAGCCCGAGGGCTACGAGTACCGCTGGATCGTCGACCCGTTGGATGGGACGGTCAATTACGTCCACGGTCTGTCGAACTATTGCGTCTCGGTGGCGCTCGAGCGACGTGGCGAGCTCCTCGCGGCGACGATCTTCGCTCCCGAGTCCAACGAGTGCTATACCGCCGAGGCCGGCCAGGGTGCCTGGCTCAATGGCCGCCCTATCCGTACGAGCGCGTGCCGCGACTTGTCACAAGCCTTAGTGGCGGCTAGCTTTCCGCCGCAAACACGGCGCGGCGATCCCGAGCTCGAGGACTTCATCGAGGTCCTCCAAGGGTGCCGCGCCATTCGCCGCTTCGGCTCGGCAGCCCTCAACTTGTGCTACGTCGCCGCGGGCAAGCTCGACGGCTTCTGGTCGACGAATATCCACATCTGGGATGTCGCGGCTGGCATCCTGCTGGTCCGCGAAGCGGGGGGGAAGGTTGCCAGCCTCAATGACTCGCCGGTCGACATGGCCGACCCGAAATTCATCTCGGCGGCCACCCCTCAGCTATTCGCGGCGTTGCGCCGCCAATTGCCTAGCGCGCGAACCTCAGCGGTTCGGTCGTAAGGCCCTGCGAATTCCCGGTTTTTTTTGAGTCGGGCCAGGGTCCCAGTTAGACTGGAGCGAGGCGAGGCCTCCGCCCAATTCCTATCTCTTTTCGGGCCGCGAGCGACAGGGTCGTTGCTTGTTTCAACGCGGCGCCAGCGAGGACCGGACGCTTGGGTTCCATCGGGTTACGGCAATGCCGCCGGGCGGCGGCCCTCTGGTTCCTCCTGGGAATCGAGGTTGCGCTCGCTCAGGAGGCGAACCGGCCGCCGGTGACGCCCCCTAGCGAAACGGCGGGCGAGCAGCCGACCCCTGCCCCCGCGCCCCCCGCGGCGGGGCCGATTCGCGAAGAGGAGCCCGCCGTGTTTCTCCTCCCCGACGGCAAGGGAGAGTACAAGCCTGTCATCAATTTCCCCCTCGAAAAGTTCAAGCAGTTGCTGGAAATGGAGCGGCAGCTCAGCGGGGGAATTGGCAAACCCTCGGCCGCCGTCGAAATGCGGGCGCAAGCCGTTGCCGACGGGGGGCGCGCACGCCTGGAGTTCGAGTTTCAGTTCACCCTGCCCGGCGAAGGCTGGACGCGCGTCCCGCTCGGGCTGAATGAGTCGGTCGTCGTCTCACACGAGGCCCTGGGGCCCGGTCGGCAGGTGTTGCTGCCGGCCGAAGATGGTCCCGGCTATGTCGTCTGGATCGAAGGGCGTTCCGGGGACCCCGCCCGGCTGCGGCTCTCCGCCTTGGCGCCAATTCAACGCGTGGGGGGTGAGTCGCGGCTCCATCTGACGCTCCCGCGGCTCACGACTTCGGAGCTGACCTTACGAGTTCCGCTGCGCGACGCCGTGGTGCGGACGCCGCAAGGCACGATCCTCGAACAGGTGCCCAACGGCAATGGCGACCAGACCGTCGTCCGGTCGGTCGGGGCCAGCGGCACCGTCGATCTCAGTTGGCGCGAGGCACCGAAGGAAGCCGCCGTCACGCCCTCGGCCCTCGCGGCCACCGGACTGATCCAGGCCCAGCTCGATGGGCAAGCCGCCACGATCACGGCCGCGCTGACGGTCACCGCCAAGGAAGGCGTAGTCGAGCGTTTTCAGGTGCAACTCCCCGCCGGCGCCACGCTGATCTCGGCCGAAGCCGCCGGCTATACGGTGACCTCCCAGGGGGGGCCCGCGAATGCGGCCGACGATGCGCCGCGCGCGCAACTGGTCGAAGTCCGGCCGATGGATGCTCCCAGTAAGCAGGTGGAGCTGAAGCTGGTGGTCGAGCAACTCTTGCCTCCCCCGGGCACGATCGACCACGTCGACCTGGCCGGCTTCGAGCTGATCGGCGCCCGGCAGCAGACGGGGTTCCTGGCCCTGCGGGTCGTGGGCGACTGGCAGATCGTGTTCGGCGAGCGGCGGAACGTGCGCGAGGTCGCGCCGGGCGACGTCCCGGCCTCGCTGCGCTCCAGCGACCTCGTCTCGGGCTTCGAGTACCTCGCCCAGCCCAGCCTGCTGATGGCGCGCGTCGTGCCGCGCCGGCCGCGCGTGGCGGTGGAGCCGGTGTACATCTATCGGGTGACGGCCGACGCGATCGAGCTCGACGCGCGTTTCCGCTACACAATTCGCGGGGCGCGGGTCTTCGCGCTCGACGTCGAATTCCCCAACGACTCGTGGACGATCGAGGAGCTGGGACCAGCGGGACTGGTGGACCACGACGGCGTGCTTTTCGAGCAATTGCAGCCCCTGTCGGTGCCGCTGCTCCAGCCGGGCAGCGGCGAGCTGGAACTGCGCTGCCGCGCCACGCGCCCGCTGCCGGCCGATCAGGCGCTGGTCGCCTTCGACCTCCCGCGGCCGTTGGCAAACTCGGTGGGCCCGGCGCGCGTGATCGTGCTCTCGGCCGACAACGTCGAGCTCGTGCCGCGGACGGATGAACTGCGCGCATTAGGGCGGCAATCGGGCGCGGAGGTAACCGACTTGCCGCCGCAGCAACAAGAACCGCTGGTGTATCGCGGCGACGTCGGCAAAGCCCGCTTCGCGGCCGAGCGGCGCGTCCTGAAACAAAACGTCACCGCCGACATGACAACCCAGATTGACCTGCGGCAGCCGCGCGGCAGCGTGACCGAGCTGTTGCGGATCAAGGTTCGGTACGAGCCCCTGGAACGCATTGCGCTCCGCGTCCCGGCGACGCTGCTGGAAGATCGCGGCCTCGAAGTGCAGCTCGACGGCCAGCGTGTCCCCTGGACGCCTGATCGCATCCTCGAGAACTCCCCCGCGGCACAGCTCGTCTACATCGCGTTGAGCAAGCCGCTGCTGGGGAGCGCCGAGGTGCGAATCCGCTACGCGCTGCCCGAGCACAAGCTGGCCCCGCGCGTGAGCGTTCCCTTGAATGTGCCACTGGTGGCGCCCGCTGGCGCCACCAGTGTCAGTGGCGAGGCGGTCGTCGTCACGCGCCCCGGCCTGGAAGTCCATAGTCGGGGCGAGGCCTGGCAGCCCGCCGATCCGCGTCTCGACGCGGCCGACGCCGACGAGCAACTGCGGTTCACGATCGACGCGCCGGCGACCGAGCTGGCCCTGGCGTTGAATCTCGCCGACCCCGAGGCATTCGGGGCCACGGTGATCGAACGCGCCTGGTTCCAGACCTGGCTGGGCGAGCGCAATCGGCAGGATCGCGCCGTCCTGCAGGTCGATTCGCGCCAACCGGCGCTGCGCTTCTCGCTGCCGGTCGCGGTGTCGGCCGCTTCGATCGATGTCCGCGTCGATGGCCAGCGCGTGGCCGCCCTGCCGTCGACCGGGGGCAGTTTCGTGGTCCCGCTCGCGGCGCACGCAGATCGCGACCGGCATACCGTCGAGCTGGCGTATGGAATCCCCCGCGGAGATGGCTGGAACCTCCGCTTGCAGGCCCCGCAATTCGGCGAGGATGTCCGTCTCGGGAATACCTACTGGCAGGTCGTCCTCCCCAAGGACCAGCACGTGGTCGTTGGTCCGCACGATCTGGGGGCTGAGTACACCTGGGGTTGGCAAGGCTACTTCTGGGGGCGCGAACCACGGCTCGAACAGTTCGACCTCGAAATCTGGTCGGGAGCCTCCGCCCGGGCCACGCTGCCGGATGCCACCAATCGGTATGTGTTCAGCGCCCTCGGGGCTCCCGGCGAGCTGCGCCTCCGCGTGGCGCCGCGCTGGTCCATTGTGCTGTTGGCCTCGGGCGCAGCGCTGGTCGCGGGTCTGGGCCTGGTCTATTGGCCGGCGCTGCGGCGCCCCGGCGTGCTGTGGGGCGCCGCCACCGCCGTGCTGGCCGTGGCCTTCATCTACCCCGAACCGACACTTTTGGTGCTGCAAGCGGCAAGCCTCGGCGCTCTCTTGGCCTTGCTTGCGTGGGGACTTAAGACCTCGCTGAGCCGCAAACCGCGACAACGGGCGGGCAGCACCTTGATCCGTCCGGGCAGCTCCATCGCACGACGCGAGTCCGACGCCTTTGTCCGTCCTCCCGCTTTGGCGGGCTCCAACTCGTCGACCGAAACCGGGCCGCTGGCCGGTCAACTTTCGGCACCCGATCCGAACCTATGAGCCGAACTGCTGGGCGCCCATCTTGCTGGCGGTTGGCGTCGGCCCTCCTCGGGCTGGCGGCGGTCGGTGCGCTCGCGCCGGCGCCAGGCGCCGAGCCGCAGCACGCGCCGCAGAACCCGGCGACCTCGTTTCGCCGGATTCTCGTGCCGGCGGGCGAGGAGGCACGCTGGCCAGTCGGCACACAGCGCTACCTGGCGGTCGAGCCGGCCGAGTTTGACCGCCTCTATCGGGCGGCGTCGTCGCGCCAGCCGGGAGAGTCAACTCCCCCGGCCGCACACCTCAAGCGCGCAACGTATACGGCACGGCTCGAAGGCAATGGCCTCGTGCTCGGTCAAGGTCGCTGGACGATTGCGACCGAAGCCCAGCCGAGCCTGGTCGAACTCGGCGTCTGCAATCTCGCGATCGGCGAGGTGCGTTGGAGCGGAGCAGCGCCGGCAGCCAGCACTCCCTCTGGCGGAGCAGGCGCTTCCGCTCTCGAGGCCACGAACAACGAAACGGCCGATCCCGCGCCGGCAGCCAGCACGAGCGCGGCCAGCTTGGGAACGCAGGCGACGGGCCAGTTGGCATTGCTGGCCCCCAGCTCGGGCGAGCTGGAGTTCGCGT
>JAEUIK010000679.1 GCA_016793185.1 Planctomycetaceae bacterium
TTCGACCGCGCACTGGGCGCACCGATTCCGACCCAGAGCGCGAAACCGCCGCACATGCCCACGCAGTGCGACGACCCCAGCAGTCCGCCGATCAGGATCAAGGGGAGTTCGATCATGCGTTCACATCGTTAGCGCGATGCGGCCAAGGGAGCGGCATCAATCGTGGGGTCCAACACGGCAAGGGGGGCGAGCGCGGCCCGCTCGGTTGCGACTGGAGTCGCGTCGTCACAGTTCGCGACATCGCCGCGCTGTAATCTCAAGCAATTGGCGATCACCATGGCGCTGCTGGCCACCATGGCCAGGGCCGCCCAGGCTGGATTGAGCCAGCCCGTCGCGGCCAGCCCCACCCCCAGCGCGTTGTAGCCGAAGGCCCAGACCAGATTCCAGCGAATCACGCGGACCGTGCGCTGCGCAAGCTCCACGCTCCAGGCCACGCGTTGCGGGTCGTTGCCCAGCAGGCAGATCTGGGCCGACTCGCGCGAGAGGTCGGCGCCGCAGCCCAGCGCGATGCCGAGGTCGGCGGCCGCCAGCGCCGGCGCGTCGTTGACGCCGTCGCCGACCATGGCGACAGTGCCGAACTGGGCCTGTGCCTGGCGAATCGCCCGCAGCTTATCCTCGGGGAGCTGTTCGGCGAGCACGGGGCAGTCGAGTGTCGCGCCGAGGGCCGCGCCGCGCCGCTGATGATCCCCGGTGAGGATGGCTACATCGAGTCCCAGTCGCCGGCAGGCGGCCAAGGCCTCGGCAGCTCCGGGACGCAGCGCTTCGCTCAAGACGATCAGCGCGCGGGCGGAGCCATCCCAACTCACCAGCGAGCACGATTCCCCCGCCGCGTGCGCCGCGTCGAGGGCGTCGCCGAGCTCGCTTGGGACCCGCACGCCCAACTCCTCCATCCAGGCGCTGCTTCCCAAATAGGTCGTGGTTGTCGAATCGCCGGCGCGGCCGCTCACTCCCCGGCCGGCATGCGCTCGTACCTCCCGCATGGGGGGCGGAAGCGAAGTCGCGCTGGGGCACCAGCGGGCGATCGCCTGGGCGTAGAGATGGCTCGAAGCCTCGGCCAATGGCGCCAAGCGCCGCTGCACCTCTTCGAGAGTGGCCGAACCCGCCACGATCACACGCGCGACCCGGGGTGCGGCGTCGGTCAGCGTGCCGGTCTTGTCGAAGCGAATCGCCCGGATCGACGCCAGCCGCTCGAGCGCCTCGCCATGCTGGATGAGAACTTGAGCCCGCGCGGCGGATCCCATCGCGGCCGAGACCGCCATCGGCGTTGCCAGCCCCAACGCGCAGGGGCAGGCGATCAGCAGCACGGCCAGCCCAGCCAGCAGGCCGCGCTCAACTCCGGCGCGCCAGGTGTGCCAGCCGAAGGTCGCTAGCGCGATCGCCAGAACCGCGGGCAAAAAGAAGCTCGCCACACGCTCGGCCAGGCGCTGGTACTTTCCCTTGGTCTGCCGGGCTTCGCGCACCAGTTGCACGAGCCGCGCCAGCGCTCCCGCGCCCGGCGGCGCCGTGACTTCGACCAGGAGTTCGCCGTCGAGATTCCGATAGCCGGCCGCGACCCGCGTGCCGGGCTGGGCGGTGCGCGGCTCGCTTTCGCCCGTCAACAGGTGCGTATCGAGCGCGGCCCGGCCATGCACGATCGTGCCATCGACGGGAACACGCTCACCCGCCAGAATGCGAATCCGCTCTCCGACCTGCAGGTCCGCCAGGGAGATGACTTGCTCGCCCGCGGTCGAGACGCATCGAACCTCGTTGGGAAGCAACCGCTCGAGCGCTTCGAGGCCCGCGGTGGCCTGTAGTTTGCCAGTTGCTTCGAGCCAGCGGCCGAGCGTGACCATGACGAGCACGGTGCAGCCGACTTCGAAGTAGACGTGTCCCGCTCCGCGCCAGACCGACACTGCCGAGTAGGCAAAGGCCGCGGCGACCCCCAGCAGGATCAGGGCGTCGGTCGAGGCCAGTCCGCGCCAGCCTCGGCTCCAGGCGTGTTCCCAGAGCGGAATGCCCAGCAGAAACAACACCGGCAGGCTGAGCACGAGACAGAGATAGCGCAGCAAATCGGCCAGCGACGAAGCCAGCGGTGCGGCGCCGCTCTCCCCCGCGGCATAAAAGTCCTGGCTCCAGAGCGCCATGGTAAACATCATGACGTTGAGCGAGAGGAAGACGGAGAGGCCGACCCGCAGCAGAGTCGATTGCGCGATGCCCTGCGCGCCGCGCTCGCCGGTGATCTGCGCGGCCAGCCGGCAGCCATAGCAGCAGAAGTGCGGCTCGCCAGCCGCCGGACTTGGGTCGGCGCCGGGAGGCGACCGGCGCCACGACCAGACGCGGGCCGTCAACGGCAGCCCGCAATAGTCGCAGGCAAGGCCGGCGGATGAGGGAGCGGCGGCCGTGGTCATGGAGGCGACGTGAGCTCGACCTGCAGCATGGGAAAGGTCCACTGCACGATGTAGTAGATGGCCATGATCCAGAAGCCGAGCCAGATCAGGCGCACGTACCAGGGGATGCGGTTGCCCGTGTAATCGTGAAACTGATGCTCGGCCGCGGCCGAAGAGGGATCGGCCGGCGGGGTCGCTGGCGTTGTGGTCTCGGTCATGGCAACTCCTCCGCGGATCGCACCAGCCGGAAGCGCGGTTGCCGGACTGGCAGTGCGGCGCCCCCCGGTCGACCGGACAATTCGATCTGGTCCAACCAGGCTTCGTTATCGAGCATCGCGTACTTGGGCTGCTCGACATTCTTGAACATTCCGCCCAGCGCGGCCCAGCCAAACAGCAGCAGGAAGCCGAAACTCGCCAGCAGATAATTCAGGATCGGGGTGATCGCGAACGCCCCGTCGCTCTCGCCGCGGAAGAGCGCGACGAACTCGAGGAACTTGGTGCCAAAGCCGTAGAGGCTCGGCAGCAAGACCGCCAGCGCGAACAGCCACATCAGCTTTCGCCCTGGCCGGCGGAGCTGTCGGCCCCGGTAGCCAGCGTTGTCGGGGTCGCGTCCTGGAGCGATCATGTCGCCTCCTCGGCCGGGGTTGCGGCCGAATCCTCAGCCGGCGTTGCGGCGGATTCCTCGGCTGGCGCCTCGGGCCGTTCGATTTCGAGCGGCTGATAGTCTTCGTAGTAGGGGTAACTCTCGAGCCACGAGCCGAGCCATTGCACGTAGGTGATGATCGCCAGACCCCGTTGATTGGGGCGATCCGGGGCGCCGTCAAAGAGCCAGGGGTAGTCCGGCATGGTCGAGCCGTGCGAGACGAGCTTGGGCTGGTAGAAATGCACGGCGTGCCAGTCGCTGGCGTGGCGCCCTCCCTCGCGGCTGAGGTCGGGTCCCACGCGGCGCGTGCCGAACATCACCGGCCGCTGCAGCACGTTCTGGTACTCCTCGGTCCGCGCGACCGGGCCCCAGCGGTCCACCTCGCGCGACACGGGACGCACGAACTGGCTGTGGCAATGCCAGCATCCCTCGTTCACGTAGATCTGCCGCCCCAGCTCCAGGGCTTTCGCGCAGTTCTCCTGCGTCGGCTCGCCAAAATATTTCTTGAACTGCTCCGGGTAGCAGTTGCTCAGTTCCTCGAACTGGTACATGACCTGCGCGTTCTTGGCGACGAGCTCGGTCGTCGTGGCTTCGGGCAGGTCGCGATACAACAGGGCCGGCACGACGGCGTTCGAGAGGAAGGCGAAGAGGAAGAACCCCAAGCCTCCCACCAGCAATACGCCCGACTTGCTTTCAAACATGGCGAATCAATCCTTGCACAGGGGCCGACGACTCAGGTTCCGGCGGGAGCGCGGGTAGCGACCGACGGACGGGGCGACGAAGTCGCCGCGACGCCGCGCGACAGCCGCCACGTCGCCCACAGGTTGTAGAAGAAGCAGAGTTGCCCCGCGAACATCGCCAGCCCGGCGAAGACGCGGACCATCCAAAACGGCACCGAGCCGTCGACCGAGACTTCCCAGGGCTGCAGCGAGGCCCAGTAGTAACCCTGGAAGACCCCGACCAGCGTCAGGTCGAGCGCCATCACCGCCAGGCCCACGGCCGAGAGCCAATAGTGCCACTCGCACAGGTTCTGGCTGTACCAGCTCGTCCGCCAGATGCGGGGAAAGAGATACGTCATGATCCCCAGCAGCCACATGCTGAAGACGCCGAACATGACCAGGTGCGCGTGCCCCACGACCCAATCGCTGAAGTGAATCAGCGCCTGGAAGGTGAGCGTTGTTTGCAGGGCGCACTGAGCGCAGGTGATCGCGTAGAAGATCATGCCCGTGTAGAACCAGCGAATCGGCAGGTTCGTGACGATGGCACGTCCCGAGCCCCAGATGGTGCCGAAGAAGTTGATGATCACGGTGGTCACGACCATCTCGACGGCGATCGTCGAGATGATGGCTCCATGCTGGAGGAACATGGGGATGGGCGTGTAGAGGAAGTGGTGAATGCCGTTCAGCGGATAGAAGAAAGCCAGACCCCAGAAGCCGACCAGCGACAGACCATGCGACCACATGGGCTTCTTCAACAGGATCGGCACGAAGTAATACATCAATCCCCAGCCCAGCGGCGTGACGAACAGGCCCACCAGGTCGTGGATGAAGAGTCCGCTGACCGCGCCCGCGCTGGTGCCCGCCAGCGAGTACTGGGGGAGGAAGTTTCCCATCGCGTAGGTGAGGAACGTCCAGACGAAGGCGGCCATGAAGTACCAGAGCGTGACGTACAGGGGGCCGGGCGTCTTGATGATCGGCGCCATGAAGTTCACGGCGACCAGCAGCAGCCCGGCCAGCGCCAGCGGATCGATCCAGGTGGGCGTTTCGCCCCACTCGACGCCTTGCGCGCCCAGCGAGAAGGGAAGCGCGGCCAGCCCTGGCGAGTTGGCCTGCAACGTCGGTCCCAGCACGATGCCGGCCGCGGTCGAGAGCACCACGACCTGCCAGGCGACGAAGATGAACCACGACAAGCGGCGGTCCAGCACCGGCCGGAGCGTGAGCCGGGGAATCGCCCAGTGCAGCGCTCCCAGAAAGGCATTGGCCAGAAAGCCGTAGGCGATCGCGTTGGTGTGGACCATCCGCCAGCGGCCCGGCGACAGCAGTTCGAGCCCGCGCAGCGGGTTCCAATGCACCAGCTGCAGCGCCATGAGCATGCCGGCCAGCATCGAAATGGTCATGTAGGCCAGCGCGGCGATGAAGTAGGTGAGGACGAGCCGCTCGTCCACGAGTCGCTCGGTGGTGGCCGGTTTGGCTTCAGTCATGAGTCGCGAGCCCCACGGGGCTTTCCAGGTGATAAGGAACGTACTTGCCCAGCCGGTAGATCAAGAGCATCGTCCAGCCGAAGACGAGGTGCGTCAGTGCGCCGACCCACCAGGGAATCTGCTCCACAATCCAGTTGCCGCCGAACAGCAGCGGCTGCAGCCAGGCCAGAATGCCATAGAAGTTCAAGATCCAGACGCCAATCGAGAGCGCGCTGACGGCCATGATGCGGGCGGGCACCGAGAGGTTGACCAGGTACCGCGTGAGCACGATCTCGAAGAGCATCCCGTAGACCATGCCCGTGGCCAGGTACAGGCAGCAGCCGATGGCCAGGGTGACGCCGTTGTCGACCGCGTTCAAATCGAGGGCCTGGGCCCCCATCGGAAAGGTGAGGTACACCCGGATCAACTCCAGCGGATGCTTGCCGAACAGCAGCGCACCGATGATGTTGAACAGCAGGCTGCTCATCGCCGCCACGCTGCCGAGCATGAAGCCGGTCGTGGCATGGTAGGCCATGTAGTATTCGCCGGCCTGCCAGTGCGGCGCGCGGGGGCTCGGCGCGCTCAGTTCGGCCTCGAGTTCGCGGACGCGCTCCCGCAGCGCTTCGAGTTCGCGTTGTTTGTCGCTCGAATTTGTCGCGTTCATGGCGCCGCCTCGCCGGAAGAGGTTTCCGAAGCTGGGGTTTCGCTGGCCGGGCTCGCACTTTCCGCGGGCGCGGGCTCAGGCGACTCGGTCGCGCCGCCGGACTCCGCCGGCGCCGGTGGGGTCGCACCGCCGGCCGCCGCACCTAACGGAATCTGCACGCCGCGCCGCCGCTGGTCGGCCAGATCGAGAACGTAGTGCGTCAAGTGCCAGACCGAGTCGGGCTCGTTGGCCAACAGGTTCTTGAAGGCCGGCATGGGCGTACCGTTGATGCCGGCGTAGATGCGGCGATAGACGTCGAGCGGCTCCGCGCCGCCGTGCAGCATGCCCGAGGTGAGATCGGCCGCGGCGGCGACCTGTCCCCAGGCGTCCTTCCCCACCTCGATTCCGCCAGCCAGCCCGCCGCGGGCGTCGCGCCCGTGGCACTTGAAGCACTCGCGCTTCTGGAAGATCTCCTTACCGAGCTCGATCGAGGCCTGGTCAAAGGCCGGCTCCTTGGTGGCCGGTTCGACGACATTGTCGCGCGATTGCCGCCACTGGTCGGCCACCGCCAGGGCAAGCTCGTCCGCGGTCTCGGGCGTCAGCTCGCCATCGCTATCGGCCTGCAAGGCCAACAAGGTTTCCAGCTCGCCGCGCTGCGACAGGGCCAGCACGTAGTCGACCACCGCCTCGAGATCTTCCTTCGGCAGACGGTCGAACGAGGGCATCGACGTGCCGGTGATTCCCTGGCGAATCGTCCGCAGCAAGTCGTCGCGGCTCGGCTTGTTGCCGTAGCCCGTCGAATTGAACTTGAAGATTCCCTTGCGGTAATCGCGGGGTCGGGGGACGAGATACGCGGCGGCCGGCCCCGCGCCGTCGCCGCTCGCCCCGTGACATTGGACGCAATACCGTGCGTACACCGCCGCGCCCCGTTGCAGGTGTCGGCTGTCGAGCGCGGCGTCGCTCACGAGCTTGACGGCCCCGAGGTCCCCGGTGTGCCGCGCCAGTTGCTCCTGCACCGCCTGCCGGAGCGGGGGATCGAGCGCTTCGACCTCGGGAGCGGAGACGAACTGAACCTCCGCGGCGCGCTGGCAGCCCCCCGCCAGGCAGGCGACCAGCAGCAAGGGGATCCCCCCGCGCCACCGCCGGGCAGGCGGCGCGCTCGAATCATGTGCCATTCCGAAGACTCCCAACAGGGACGATGCCGGGCATGCAGGAATCGGTCCTGATCCCGCGCGGCGATGCTGCCTGGCAGCACTGTGGGGGCGTCCCTTTGCACGTCGGGTGCCAAGCGGAACTGGCGGCGAGCAAATGCGCGTTTCGCGGGGTTTTCGCCCCGTTCGTTCGCGAGACCAAGGCGCGAACTGTGCGATGCGGCACGCCTCGGCGTCGCACGGGTGTGCGGATTGGCGCGCGAATGGAGCTCCCCAAACAAAAAAAAGGGCCCGCGGTTCCCTCTCGGACCGCGGGCCCTGACTGTCGGAGGTGTGCGAGCTGCCTGCGCGCCCGGCGGCTCGCTGCCCGAAGCGTTCGCGTTGTTAGAAGACCATTTCGGCCCGGACGAAGAAGCCGTCGAAGCCGAGGATGTTCGAGGTGTCGAAGTCCTGGACCCGCTCCTGCAGGCCGAGGTCCCACCAGGCCATCACCAGCCAGCCCCCCGAGACCGTGAACCGCTCGGTCACGCACCACGAGGCTCCCAGCTCGAGGTCGATGACCGGGACGACGCGGTTGAAGCTGTCGTCCTGCGTGACGAGCGTCGGCGGCGGAGTGATGTTGAAGTTGCTGATCGACTGCTTGAGATTGCCGACCAGCAGGCTGGTCGCACCCCGGCCATAGACCGACAGGCGCGGGGCCTTGGCGAAGTACCGCCGCAACTGCGTACCGAGGCGGGGACCGATGCCGAAGAACTGCGCGTCCGAGGTCGCGTTGACCGCCTCGGTCCCGTTGGCCGTCGTAATCGTCGAGTTCAAGGTGTGATTGATTTGGGCGAAGCGGAGGCCGGCAAACCAGCGGACGTCCCAGATCGGGCAGCAAGGGGCGCACGGGCCGCAGGTATCGCACGAGTCACAAGAGTCGCACGAGTCGCAGGCCGGCTGGCAGGGCTGCGGCACGCAGAAGGCCTTGATCAAGTCGAGATCGAAGACGTTGGCCTGCAGGTTCAGGCTGGTGTTGACGGTGTCGCCCGGGTTGGCCGTCGTGTTGCAGAGGAAGTCGCAGTACTCGGTCGATTCATCCGAGACCGCGCTCATGCGCGATGTCGTGCCGAAGTTCCAGTAGCTCAGCCGCAACTCGTCGCCGCAATCGAGATTCCGAAAACCGAGATAAGCTCGGAATGCTCCCTGGTAAGGGGTAGGCCAGTTCAGACCATTGATCTGCACCAGCGAGGTCGCCCCCGGCTGGGTGCCGGTGATCTGCTGCAGGCCCATCCCCTGGCTGTAGTGCGGACGCATGAAAAGAGCTTCGACCCCGCCGGTGATTCCCCAGCGCTTGGTGTGCCACACGTCGGGCAGATACGGCGCACCGCCATCCCACTGCGGCGTGGAACCGTAGCCGCCGTCAAAGACTTCGCCCGGCAGCGAGCCGCCGTAGTCGTGGTTGTCGTACATCACGTCGCCTTCGTGGACCATTGGCCCCTGCATTTGCGGCTGCGGGATCTCCTCGGCCGGGGTGGGCTGCTGGGCCATGGTCCGGTGCAGCGAGGTCCGCGCGGCCGGATAGCGGCCGGTGCCCCGCGCGGGATCGAAGGACTCGATCTGCCGAGCCCCCGCCGGCGGACTGCGCCGGGTAGCGACGCTCCGGTGCGTGACCGGGCGCGAGGATACTGTGCTAGAATTCGCCATGCCGCGCTGTGTCGGTCGCGTCGACCTGTCGCTCGACTCCGCCGCGGCTCGCGTGCTGGCCACGACCTGCCGGCTCTCCGCCCCGCGGCGCGCCGACCTGGGAACGGAGACTTCGACCGTCGACTCGTCGGTTTCGACGTAGTACGGTTCCGACGCGCGTGCGCCAGCCATGAGGAACCCGGCCAGGGCGATTGCCACCGGGCCGGATCGGCTCAACAGTTTCCATCCCGTCGTGAACGCAAGGCGGCGCATGGATCCTTCCTCCGCAGACGAAACCGCCCGGGACGCACGCCACGGGCGGCAACGCCGCCCGGGCGCCCGGGGCCGGGATATGTTTCGGCATCGGCAGAGTTGCCGCTTGCGGAATAATCAGCGCGATCGACAAAAAATCTGCGATCGGCAAAGTTTGCCGGGCTTGCCGCCTCCGCGGCGCCAGCACTCCCCGCGCCAGCAAGTCGGGGCTGGCACGGGTGGCTACTCTCCACGCCGGCTAGCTCGCCCGCATGCGGCTCCCGTGCCAGCGGCGCCAGCCGCCGGCCAGCGCGAGTCCCGTTGCCGCGAGGCCGGCCAGCGCCAGGCTGCTCGGCTCGGGAATCGGTTGCGCCGGGGCCATCCCCTGCTGGGCGACCGATGGAATCGAGACGAGCGCGGCGCAGCGATAGATCGAGTAGAGGGGATCGCCGGACCCGGTCGAGGCAAGCGTGTTGGTCAACGACGAGCCGTCGGAGAACGCCACGGTGACCGTCGCTGGCGTGGCGCCGGTGAGCACCGTACGGAAGTTGGTCAGGCTCAGGCCGTTGTCCGAGTCGCGGTCGATGTCGGCCCGAAAGCTGAACGCGGTCGAGGCGGCGAAGTTCGAGAAGGTGAGCGTGAGGAGGTCGGATCGGGCTCCTCCCTGCGCCTGGTCGGGCGTCACGCTGGTGACCTTCGTGTTCCCCTGGTTCGGGTTGAAGGTTACCGCGTCGAAGTTATAGCTGAGATTGCCGATGGTGATCGAAAAGCTTGTGATCAAGGCCTCGGTCGAGGTGTTCGAGAGCATGAAGAGCGGCGTATCCTGGGCCGCCATCAATTGGGCCGAAGCCATCAGCGGACCGCCGCCACCTCCGGTGGTGCCCTCGAGGATCTGGAGCGAATAGCCGACCACCGGCACCGCCAAGGCCGCGCGGGGCATGGCCCCCCCGAGGCCGGCGCAAGCGGCGAGCACGACGAGCATTTTCGGCAACGAACACGGCAGGACGTTTTTCATCATCGGAGTACTCTCTCGAGACGAGCGAGAGCAGCACACACGACGACCGTGGATGGGCGAGATGCGAAGTCGAAGCGAGCGGTTTGCGCGGACGCCAATTGCCGCGGCACGGGGGATCGACCCCGTCCGCTCGAGGCGCACGAGCAAGGCTCAATTCAACAGAAGTAACGCGACCGGAAACCAGAGTGGTTCAACGATCAGAGCGCCGGCGAGGGTCGGCCCAAAAAAGAAACGCCGCTTGCCAAAACGCTCGGTCGTCACCTCGCGTCCGCCGGATCCAGTGTGCGATCCACGGTGCGATGTGCTGACTCGGTCGTCTCAGTAGCGGCTATCCCGGCGAACGGCCTCCGCCGTCCGCAATCCCAAACAACCTGTTATCTGTTCCCAAAACCCCTTCTAGATCTGAGACTAGTTACCCAGAATCGCGGGTCAAGAAAATAAATTGGGAAGTTTTGATATTCTGTGCGGTTTGGCCCTCCTGCAAGGGGAGACGCCCCCCGCATCCTGGTGGTGCTGGGGGCGAGAACCGCTCCGCCGCCGGAAAATCGGGGAAAAACCCCCGTCATTCGCACCTCCAAATCTCGAGCTTGCGCCTGGGGATCATTGAACCGTGCCCAACCTGGAAGCTTCCGACCCGGTTGCCTGGCCCCCCGCGGTTCCCGCACGCGACGGCCGCACGCGCCATATCTGGGTCGGCCGGGGAATCATGGTCGCCCTGGTCGGCTGGCTGCTCCTTCGCGCCTGGCAACACCAACTGGCTGCGGGCCGATCGTCAGACGGCTGGATCGAGAACTCGGCCGATGTCGCCTGGTGGTTGGGCGCGGTCGCGTTGCGGATCGGACTGACGTGCGCCGTCTTCCTGGCCCTCGGAGTGTTGGTTCCCAGGGCGTTCCCGCCGACCGGCTCGACCGAGGGCGGGCGGCGCGCTTGGCGCGCAGTGCTGCTGCAGGTCGCCGCCGGCTGGGGTCTGGCGCTCGTTTGCGCGGGATTAGCCCTGGGACGTTGGCCCCCGGCCGAAGTCCTGCTCCTCCCCGGCGGCGCCTATGGGTTGGGACTCTGGCTGGGCCGTGCGAACGGAATGCGCTCGCTCGCCAGGCGCGTCGCCGTCCTGGCCGGCGCGCTCGGCGTCGCGGCGTTCGCCGCCATCGTTTGCCTGAATCTGGCCATCGTGGAAACGCCGCTCGAGTTTGCGCCGACTCGTCTCTCCGAGGACGACAAGCATCGCTTGAGCGCCTGGATCCGCGACACGCGCCCCGCGCACGGGGCCGCGCGGCGCTTGCGCCTGACCGACGCTGAACTGGCGGGACTTGCGAACCTCGTGCTCGAGCGCGGTCTGGCCGAACGCAAGATTCAGTTTCGGTCGACGCCCGAACGGCTGGAGGCCGAGGCTTCGCTGGTCTTGCCCGAGCGTTGGACCCAGCGGCGGCATTACCTCAACGTCCACCTGGCGGGCCTGATCGCAATCGAAGCGGGCCACCTCACGCTCCGCTGCGATCGCTGCGATGTGGGCCGGCTGCAGGTGCCGCGGATCGTCCTCGTCCCTGCGGCGTTCTTTTTGCGCGGCTTGGTGCTCGACGATCCTCCCGTGCGCGCGATCGTGGGGGCGATCGAGCGGTTGCGGCCGGAACCGGGGGCCATCGAGACGGTCTTCCGACCCGGCGCGCTCGGCGAGCAGATCGTCCCCGCGCTGGCCCAGTTGATCTGGGACCGCCCTCACGTTGCGGCACAAACCGCGGTCTACCTGCGGCGCCTACTGGAGACGGCCGAAAACTCCCCGCCGGGGGAACACCAGTTGGGGCCGCTCGTGCAGGCAGCGTTTCAACTCGCCGCCGAGCGCTCGACCCGCGCCGATCCGCTGCTGGAGAACCGCGCCGCGATCTTCGCCTTGGCGATCCTGTTCGGTCACGAACGGCTCGAGCCATTCGTCGGCGAGATCCTGACCGATCCCCTACGGAAGCGCAGCGCGCGGTGGCTGGGGACCGTCACGCTCCACGGACGGACCGACTGGACGCGGCACTTTCTGGTGAGTGCGGTGCTCGTGCTCCTCTCCAACGAAGCGGCCAGCCAGCGCATCGGCCTGCTGAAGGAAGAGCTCGATGCGCAGGAGGGAGGCAGCGGATTCTCCTTTGCCGATTTGCTGGCCGATCGGGCGGGCGTGCGCCTGGCCCGGGTGGCGACCGCCGACGCTGCGACGGCGCGCCGGTTACAAGCCCAACTCGCGGCGGCCAGCGACGAGGACCGGCTGATGCCCCCCGCCACGGAGCTCCCCGAGGGGATCGCGGAGGCCGAGTTTGCCAGCCGCTACGGGGGCACCGCGGGGCAGCGGTATCGGGAACTGAGCGACGAGATCGACCGGCGCGTGCGGCAACTGCCGGCGCCGTGACCAGCTCGGGGATCGTGCCTTGAGATTCCTCGAGCCGCTGGCCGCGCGCCTCCGCGGCAGCTAGGATAGCGCCGGATTTTGGGGGAAACCTTCGAGCGTGTTACGAGGTGCGACCGTGTCAGGAATTTTTCGATCGCTGGTTGGCGGGCGCCTGGTGGCGCTGTTGTTCTTGAGCGGAGTTTTGTGCGCGGGAACGATTCGTGCCGCCGAGCCGGGGCTGGTGTTCGAGGGAGGCGCGGGACCCGGCGCCGGCAAGAAGATCGTGCTTGTCAGCGGCGACGAGGAGTATCGCTCGGAAGAGGCCCTGCCGCAGCTGGCCAAGATCCTCGCCCAGCTTCACGGCTTCCACTGCACCGTGCTCTTCGCGATCGACAAAAAGGACGGCACCATCAACCCCAACCAGTCCGACAACATCCCCGGGCTGGCCGCGCTTGACGAAGCCGACCTGCTAGTCATCTTCACCCGCTTTCGCGATCTGCCCGACGAGCAGATGAAGCACATTGTCGACTACGTCGCGGCGGGCAAGCCGATCATCGGCCTCCGCACGGCCACGCATGCCTTCAATATCAAGGAAGACAAGACCTACGGCCGGTTCGGCTGGACGAGCAAGGCGTGGGACGGCGGATTCGGTCGGCAGGTGCTGGGCGAAACCTGGATCAATCACCACGGCCAGCATGGCAAGCAAAGTACGCGCGGTCTGATCGCGCCGGGGGCCGCCGAGCATCCGATTCTCCGCGGCGTCCGCGATGGCGACATCTGGGGGCCCACCGACGTCTATGGCGTCCGCTTGCCCTTGCCGGGCGATAGCCAGCCGCTGGTGCTCGGGCAAGTACTCGAAGGCATGCAGCCCGACGACAAACCGGTCGCGGGCAAACAGAACGACCCCATGATGCCGGTCGCCTGGATCAAGTCGTACCAGGCCGCGGGGGGAAAGAAAGGCCGCGCCTTCACGACCACGATGGGAGCCTCGCAGGACCTCCAGAGCGAGGGCCTGCGCCGGCTGCTGGTGAACGCCTGCTACTGGGGGCTCGAGCTGGAAGTTCCCCAGCAGTCGAACGTCGCGATTGTGGGCGACTACCAGCCCCTTCCGTTCAAGTTCGGCGGCTTCGCACCTGGCCGCACCCCGGCCGATTACGCGAAGTAACGGCGCTCTTCCGAAGATCTGCTGTAGCCGAGGCCACTGGCCTCGGTCCTCCGTAGTCGAGCTCCGCGAGCCCGATTGCTCACGGCGCCTTTGGAACGAGCTGAATGGCCCGCAGATCGAGCATCGCGCCGTTGATCGGGCCGTCGGCGCGGAGGCCCCATTTACGCGTACCGGCGGGCAATTGCACGCTGCCGATGCGCTGCGTGCGATAGTCGCTCCAGCCGCCGGGTCCCTCGCCCTCGCCGCGGAGCGGACCCGCGGGCGTCTCGAGGCAATAGCTCGTACCTGCCGAATCGTTGTGGCAGGCATAGTCGAGCATCACGTCGTACGCGCCGGCCGAGTCGATCTGGACCGTCCAGAGGGCCGAATCGTCCGGCGCGCTCCAGTAGCCCAAATTGCCGAACTCCGGCTCGAAGATCAGTTGCGGTCCGCGGATCTCGCACTGCGCGGCGGCCAGGACATACTTCCCCGTGGCGTCGGCGGTGACCAGCGCCGGCTGGTTGCCGGCGAAACTCTTGGGAGGTTGCGCTACGGCTGCCAGATAGGCCAGCAAGTCCGCCATCGCTGGCACGTCGATCTGTTGCTCGAGCCCCTCCGGCATCAACGACCGGCCGCTCGAGGCAAGTTCGGTTACCGCTGTTCGCAAGAGCACCTGCTGTTTGTTGTCCTGGGCCACCAGGGTCATGCTCGTCGCGGTCTCTCCGGTTAGCATGCCTGAGAATTGCCGGCCGTCTTCCGTGATCGCCAGATAATTGAGATAGCGCGGGTCGACCGCCTGGTTGGGATCGAGGATTGCCGCCAACAGCGCCTCGGGCAGCTTGTGTGCGAGCGGCGCCAGGTCGGGGCCGATGGCGTGGCCCACGTTGTCGAGACGATGACACGATGCGCAGTTCCGGGCGAACACCTCGCGGCCGCGGCCGCGATCGCCGGGCGTTGTCACCGCGCCGGCATAGCGCGCGAGGATCTCGCGCCGATCTCCGCTGGTCTCCTCGGCAAAGGTCCGCGCGGCCGCTGCGCGCACAGCGGTATCGCTGGAGCGCACGAGCAATTGCCGGCGGGCGGCGTCGATCTCCGAAGGTCGCAGAAACCGCGCGTCGATCGCGGTGAGCAACTCCCTCGACCACGCCCCGCGCCCCAGCAGCGCATCGATGATCGCCAGCCGCACGGCGGGAGTCGCGGTCGGCCATTGATCGAGCCAGGCCCGCGGCGCCGCCGCGGCGCCGAGCTGCGCCAGCCGCTCGATGCTCGCCAACTGAACTTCGACCGGCGTCCGCGGCCCGATCAGTCCGGTCAGCAATTCGACGTCACCGTCGACGCCGGAAAA
>JAEUIK010000701.1 GCA_016793185.1 Planctomycetaceae bacterium
GCCGGCGAGTACGACAACGACTTCGTCCCGAAGCTGCTCGACTACTGCCGCAAGAATCTCGCGAACATCAATAACCAGGGTTTCGGACACTGGCACTACGCGCACTACTACTACTCGCAAGTGATGTACCGCGAAGGGGGCAAGGAGTGGACCGAGTACCGCGACAAGATCAACGTCAAGATCGCCAACGAACAGAGCCCTGATGGCTCCTGGACCCAGGGGTATGTCGGCCCGATTTACACCACCGCGACGAACCTCACGATCATGCAACTGGAGCTCGGTTACCTGCCCATCTACCAACGTTGATATCCGTCGCGTCGCGGGCGTCGAACTCCGCCGCAGGGCGCTCGCCCGCGCCGGCGGCTCGCCCACCCGTCGGGCGTAGAGTGGCGTGACCCCCGCGCCAGCGGCCGACGACGACCGGCACATTCGATTCACCTCAAGGAACCTGGCATGACTCAACCCCACGAACAGCAGGCGGCCGCCGCCATCGACAAATTGCGCAACGCGCGTGAACGGATCCTGGAACAACTCGGACGCGTGATCGTCGGCCAGAATCACGTGATCGAAGAACTGCTCATCTCGCTGTTCAGTCGGGGCCACTGCCTGCTCGAAGGCGTGCCCGGCCTGGCCAAGACCTTGATGGTCAACACGCTGGCGCGCTCGTTGAATCTGACCTTCGACCGGATCCAGTTCACGCCCGACCTGATGCCGGCCGACATCACCGGGACGGAGATCCTCGAAGAGAATCGCGGCACGGGGCAGCGCGAGTTCCGTTTTCGGCAGGGCCCGCTGTTCTCCAACGTGGTGTTGGCCGACGAAATCAACCGCACGCCCCCCAAGACGCAAGCCGCGCTGCTGGAAGCCATGCAAGAGCGGCAGGTCACCGTCGGCCGCGTGCGGCATCCGCTGTCCGATCCGTTCTTCGTGCTCGCGACGCAGAATCCGATCGAGCAGGAAGGGACGTATCCCTTGCCCGAAGCGCAGCAGGACCGCTTCATGTTCCAGGTGTACGTCAAGTACCCGACGTTCGCCGAGGAGTTCGACATCGCCCGGCGGACGACCGCCGTGATGGACAACACCGTCGAGCCCGTCCTGACCGCGCAGGAGATCCTGGAGTTGCAGCGAACCGTCCGCGAAGTTCCGGTCACCGACCACTTGATTCGCTACACCCTGTCGCTGGTGCGGCAGACGCGCGTCAGGGAGGCGGGCGTGCCCGACTTCGTCACCCGCGAGGTGAGCTGGGGTGCGGGACCGCGTGCCGTGCAGTTCCTGATCCTCGGGGCCAAGGCGCGGGCATTGCTGCACGGCCGCACCCACGTGGCAACCGAAGACATTCAGGCCCTGGCCAAACCGGTGCTGCGTCACCGCCTGGTGCTGAATTTCGCGGCCGAGAGCGAAGGAATCACGACCGATCATGTGATCGACCGTTTACTTGAGATCACTCCGACCAAGGAAGATGAGCTGACGCGCGATGCCCGGTTCCAGAAGATTTTTGCATCCTGAGGCCGTTTCGCGGATTTCCCGGCTCGAACTGCGCGCGCGGCACGTGGTCGAAGGCTTTTTGTCGGGCATGCACAAGAGCCCGTACTTCGGTCAATCGATCGAGTTCGCGCAGCACCGCGAGTACGCGCCGGGCGACGATCCGCGCCACGTCGACTGGAAGGTCTGGGCCAAGCAGGACCGCTACTACGTCAAGCAGTTCGAGGAAGAGACCAACTTGCGGGCCACGCTGTTGGTGGATGTCTCCAACAGCATGCGCTACGGTTCGGGCCCGCTGAACAAGTACGAGTATGCCGCCACGATCGCGGTCAGCCTGGCCTACCTGGCACTGCGGCAGCAGGACGCGGTGGGCTGCGTTTCGTTCGACGATACGATTCGCGCCAAGACCCCGCTGCGCTCGAAGCACAATCACCTCGACGCGATCATTCGCGCGCTCGAGCAGAGCGCGCCGGAGCAGAAGACCGACCTGTTCGGCATTCTCAACAACGTCGCCGAGAGCTATCCGCGCCGCGGCATGATCGTGCTCGTTTCGGATCTGCTCGTCGAACGCGACGGGCTGATCCGCGGCCTGCGCCTGTTGCGGCAGCGTGGGCACGACGTGTTGGTGTTCCACGTGATGGACGACGAAGAGTTGGATTTTCCCTTTACCGGCCCGACACGCTTCGAGGGGCTCGAGCTTCCCGACGCCCTGAACTGCAACCCCCGCGCCTTGCGCGAAGGTTACTTGCAGGCGTTGGGCACGTACCTCGACGAAGTCCGCCGCGCGTGCGCACAGCACACGGTCGATTACGCCTTGATCCGGACCAGTCAACCACTCGACGCCGTGCTCGCCCGCTACCTGAGCAACCGGCTCGGCATGCACCACCGGAATTGATTTGCGCACGCCGCGGCCGCGTGTTCGCCGGCCTCGCGTCACAACCCAATCAGGACACCATCCAGCGTTCCTTATGCCCAGTTTCGTCCATCCGGGATTGCTGTGGGGCCTCGGCCTCCTGGCAGTCCCGGTCATCATTCACCTGATCAACCTCTTTCGCCACCGCCGCGTCGAGTGGGCGGCGATGGAGTTCTTGCTGGTCAGCCAGAAGAAGAGCCGGCGCTGGATCATCCTCAAGCAACTGCTCCTCCTCTTGCTGCGGATGCTGGCCGTGGCGGCAGTGGTGTTCATCGTGGCCCAGCCGCTGCTGAACAACCAGTGGGGCGCGCTGCTGGGCGGCAGCAAGACCCATCACATCGTCCTCTGGGACGACAGCTTTTCGATGTCGGACCACTGGGCCGACACGACGGCCTTTGCCGAGGCGAAGAAGGTCATCCGCCGCATCGGCAGCCAGGCCGCCGCGCAGGGACAGGGGCGGAGCTTCTCGCTGATCCGCTTTTCGCGCGCCGCGCTACCCGCCGACAGCAAGCCGGCCGACCTGCTGGCCGTGCCGCTCGACGGCGAGTTTGCCAATCGCCTCTCCGGCGTGCTCGACAACCTCTCGGTTTCGGAGACGGCGGCCGGCCCGCTGGCCGCGATCGAAGCCGTGGCGCGGCTGTTCGGCGCGCCCGAGGGGGAGAACCGCGTGATCTATCTGATCTCGGATTTCCGGGCCGCGCAATGGCAGGAACCGGCCGAGCTCGAGCGGCGGCTGGCCGAGTGGAAACCCTGGGGCGCGCAGTTGCACTTTGTCGATTGTGTTTCGGCCGCCCGAGACAACCTCGCGATCACTGCCCTCCGTCCGCAGCCAGGAACGCTCGCCGCGGGCGTCGAGCTTTTCCTGGAGGTCAGCGTCAAAAACTTCGGTACGAACCTCGTCCGCGAACTCCCCGTCCGCTTGCGGCAAGACGACAGTCAGCTCCCGTCGCTGGTTGTTGATCAGATCGCACCGGGCGCGACCGAGACGCGGCGGTTTCCCGTTAACTTCCCGACCGCCGGCCAGCACCGGGTGGTGGCCGACCTCGAGAGCGATCCGGTCGCGATCGACAACTTCCGCTACGCGGTGCTTGATCTCCCGCTGTCGGTGCCCGTGCTGATCGTTGACGGCGCCCCGCAGGCGACCGACGCCAGGTTTCTCGCCTTGGCCATGGCCCCCGGCGGCACCGTGCGCACGGGAATCGACCCCGTCGTCGAGACCCCCTCCTATCTGTCGAGTAAACCGCTCGATAAGTTCCAGGCCATTTACCTGGCGAACATCGAAAACCTCGATCAACCCGCCATCGACGCCCTCGAGAACTTCGCGCGCGCCGGCGGCGGCGTCGCCTTCTTCCTGGGCGAACTGTCGAGCAGCCGGTTCTTCAACGAATCGCTCTACCGCAACGGCGCGGGCGTGTTTCCGTTGCCGCTCGGAAACCCGCTCGACCTGTTGGTCGATCGGCTGAACAAAACGCCCGATCTGGACGTCAGCGACCATCCGATCTTCAGTGTCTTCGCGGGCGAGCGGAACAGCTTTCTCGGCACGGTGACCGTCGAGCGATACTTTAGCGCCGCGCGGGGCTGGAAACCCGAGGCCGATTCGCCGGCGCGGATCATCGCCCGTTTGCGCAACGGCGCGCCGCTGGTCGTCGAGCGGAAGTTCGGCGAAGGAAAAGTCGTGGCGGTGCTCACCACCGCGGCGCCGGTGTGGAATAACTGGGGGCCGAACCCGAGCTTTGTGATCACGTTGCTGGAGTTGCAGGCTTACCTGGCTTCGCCGCCGCGTACGACCGGCGACGTCCACATGGTGGGCGTCCCCTGGAAGCTCGAAGTTGAAGCGGCTGCGTATCAGCCCCGCGTCGAGTTCCGCTTGCCGGCGGGCGGGCCCGTCACGACTCCCGGCGCGGCACTCAGCGGCGAACGCGTGACCGTCGACGGCACCGTCAGCGGCGCCGTGCTCTCTGCGACGTTGACCGACACCGATGTTAGCGGGATCTACGAAGCCGAACTGACGGGCGTCGGCGGCGAGGCGGAATCGCGCCGCCTGGCGGTCAATGTCGCCGCCGAGGAAGGCGCCCTGGCGACCGTCGATGCGAGCCAGCTTGCGGCGAGCATGCCCGACGTGAACTTCGAATTCCACGCGGCCGACAGCTTCCAATGGACGTCGCGCGACGTAGCGGGCTTCAGCCTTTCGAGCGGCCTGTTATATCTGCTGGCGGCGCTGCTGATCGTCGAGCAATTGCTCGCCTACTCGGCCAGTTACCATCCCCCGGCCAGGGAGGCGGCGCGATGACTCCCAAGCCCTGGCTGTTCGCCGCCGAACCGGTGCGGACGCTCTTCGAGTGGGGGCGCATTCAGTCGAATGCCGACTGGATCCTGCCCGTCGCGGCCTGCGTCGCCATGCTGGTGTTCGCCGTCTGGCTCTATCGGCGCGATGCGGCCGAACTGGGCCTTCCGGCCCGGGTCGCGCTCACGCTGTTGCGCGCCCTGGTGATCTTTGGGGTGCTGCTCGTTTATCTCGAACCGCAATGGCGCGTCGAGCGCGACGTGGTCCGCAATTCGCGCGTCGTCTTGCTGGTCGATACCAGTCTGAGCATGGGACTTCCCGACCAGGAGCAGACATCGATCGCCGGGGGGCCCAGCCGTTCGGATCGGGTGATCCGCGCCCTGGCCGAAACGGAATTGCTCGCTCAACTGCGAAAAACCCACGACGTGGCCGTCGTGCACTTCGATCAGCAAACCGGTGCGGTCGTGCAGCTCGAGAAGCTCGCCGCGCAACCGACAGGGGACGCCGCGGGCGCGACTCCGGCCACTCCCCCAACCGCAGGCGCCCCTCCCGACGCGGCCGCGACGATCGACTGGCCGCAGGCGCTGGCGCCGCGGGGGGGCGAAACGCGACTCGGCCAGGCGTTGCGGCAGGTCGTGCTCGACGAACGCGCGGGCCCCATCTCCGGCGTCGTGGTCGTGACCGACGGCGGGCAGAACGCGGGCGTCGGACCCGCCCCCGCCGTGCAGGCCGCCCAGGATGCGGGCATTCCCATCTATACGGTGGGGCTCGGCTCCGCCCGACAACCGACGAACGTGCGGATCGGCGACCTGCTGGCACCCGCCCGGGCGTACCCGGGCGACAACTACCAGGCCACCGGCTACGTGCAGGCGCAAGGGATGGCCAACCGCGTGGTCACGGTCGAGCTGTACTCGCGCCCCGCCGAGTCGGCAACCGGGGCCGCCTCCCAGGCGAATACCGCCGCCAGCAAGCTCGAGGGGAGCGCGGAGGTCACGCTGGGCCCCGACGGCGAAGCGGTCCCTGTGAAATTTGAGCTCACGCCCGACGAAACGGGGCGCCGCACCCTCAGCCTCCGCGTCAAAGCCCCCAACGACGACGGCAATCCGACCGACAACCAGCAAGAGGTGGACGTCGAGATCGTGGATCGGAAAACGCGCATTCTGCTGTTCGCCAGCGGGCCGTCGCGCGAGTACCGGTTCTTGCACACGTTCCTCTTCCGCGATCGCAACGTGCTGGTCGACATCCTGCTGCAGACCGCGCAAGGAGCCGTGTCGCAGGAGGCGAATGAAGTACTCGCCGAGTTCCCTGCCACGCGCGAAGCGCTGGACAAGTACGACGTGATCGTCGCCTTCGATCCCGATTGGAAACAACTCAGCAACGTCGAAGTCGACAACCTCGAGCGCTGGGTGGGGGAGCAGGCCGGAGGTC
>JAEUIK010000577.1 GCA_016793185.1 Planctomycetaceae bacterium
GAGATCGAAACGAGTCCCGCCGTGTTCGTCCGCGATACGGCCGAGATCGGCTTGCTGATCGAATCCCGGGGGCTGAAGGGGCAGTCGGCCCTGGTGCTGCTCGAGCGCCGCAGCGGCGACGGCCCCTGGACCGAGGTCGGCTCGGCCGACGTCCTCCTCGGCGCAGACGCGACGGTGCAGCGCGTACCTTTCACCTATGTGCCCGAGGCTACCGGGCAACTCGAATTCCGCGCCAAGGTGCAGGACGCCGGTCCGGAACTGACCGACGCCGACAACACGGCGCTGGCCAATGTGAAGGTCGTGCGGCAGAAAATCCGGGTGCTGCTCGTGGCCGGATTTCCGTCGTCGGAGTTCCAGTTCCTGCGGAACGCCTTGCTGCGCGACGAGAAGGTCGAGTTCGCCAGCTGGCTGCAATCGGCCGATCCGAAGTACGAGCATCAAGGGCATCGGCCGCTCCGCCGCTTGCCGGCCAATCAAGAAGAGCTGAACTACTTCGACGTCTTGATCCTCTCGGATCCCGATCCGCGCCGGCTGCCGCCGGAGTATTCCGAGATGATCACCCGGTTCGTCGGCGATGCCGGCGGCGGGCTGATCTACATCGCCGGCGAGCTGCAATCGAAAGCACTCTTCAATCCGAGCCTGGCCGACGGAAACGCGCCGGCTGCCAGCGACAACAGTTGGGTCAAGACGCTGCCTGTCGTGGTGGATCCCGGCCTCTACCACTCGACGGCCGAGGTGCAGCTCAGCTCGCGTGATACCTGGACGCTCGAGTTGACGCCCGCCGGCTACAGCGATCCGATCTTTCGCTTCGACGCCGATACGAGCCGCAATCGCGACGTGCTGGCGAGCCTGCCGGGCATGTACTGGCACTTTCCGGTAACGCGCGCCAAGCCGGGCGCCACGGTGCTGGCGCGGCACGGCGATCCACGGATGCAGAATAACTTCGGGCGCCACGTGCTGGTGGCGATGCAGTTGTACGGCCCGGGACGCACGGTGTTCGTCGGCTGCGATAGCTCATACCGTTGGCGGTACCTGCACGAAGAGTACTTTGACGGTTTCTGGGCCCGGTTAGTCGATCGCGTCGGGCGCAGCAAAGTGCTGGGGGGCCGCTTCCCCTTCACGCTCGCGACCGACAAGAACAGCTACCGTGTCGGCGACCGCGTCGTTCTGCGGGCACAATTCGTCGACGCCACCGACATGGCCTCCGCGCTCGGCGCGCTGTCGGGCGAAGTCGAGGTCGGCGACCAGCCGCCGCTGGCCGTGACGCTCGAGCCCGTTCCTGGCGACGCGAGCAGCTTCGAAGCGACTTTCCCGGCCAGCACCGCGGGCGCGTATACGGTGCGTGTCATTCCGGCCGTGCAGGCCGAGCTGGAAGCGGGCCCGAGAGCGGCGACGCTCAACTTTCGCGTCGAGCCCCCGCGCCAGGAACTCGACGAGCCGGGACTCGACCGGGGATTGCTCGACGCCCTGGCGCGCGAAAGCCAGGGGGTCGCCTTCAGCCTGGCCGACGCGCGCGACCTGCCCGCAGCCATCAAGATCCGCCAGGTCACGCGCACACTGGAACTGCGTAACGAGATTTGGGACGCACCGCTCCTGTTTGGCGGCGTCATGTTGCTACTGACCATTGAATGGGTTCTGAGAAAGGTGTTTCGGATGGCGTAAGACCAGCCCGCTGCTCTCCGGCCGTTGAGACGGCGCCTGCACATGCATGCGTCGTCGCTGTCGATCCGCCGCAGCCTGCGGAGCGTTCACCGCGTCCTCCCCGCACCCGACTTTCGATTCGCATGAGCACTTCCACCGACCTCAACTCGATTCGCCAGGATCTCGACTGGCGCTCGCGCGCCATGGAGTCGCGGCTGCGCGCGTGGGCCTGGTGGATTCGAGGTCAATTGCTGCTGGAGGGGCTCGCCTGGTTCGCGGCCACGGCGCTGCTCTTGGCCCTGGTCAGCTATGTGCTCGACCGCTGGTTGCGACTCGGCCTGCCGACGCGGCTGACGTTGCTGCCGATGGGCGTGGGGCTCCTGGGATTCGTGGCCTGGCGAAAAATCATCCGCCCGCTGTGCGTGCGGCTGGCCCCGCTCGATCTGGCCGCATTGCTCGACGCGCGCCGCCCGGGGCTCGGCGTCAAAGCCGCCAACGTCATGCAGCTGCCGACGCTTTTGGACGCGGCCCCGCAAGCCTCGCCGGCGCTGGTGCGCCGCGCGGTGTGGGAAGATTATGCCGCCATCGAGGCGAGCGACCTGACCGGCTTGCTCGACGCCGAGCGGCGGAAGCGCTTCGCCCAAGTTCTGGCGGCGGTGGCGGCAGTCGCGCTCGCGTGCTGCCTGATCGCGCCGGCCAACACCCGACTCTGGGCGCAACGCTGGCTGTTGGGCTCAAATGTCCGCTGGCCGCAGCGCACCTATCTGGGGCTGGCCGGACTCGATGCCCAGGGACGTTTGCTCGTCCCGCGCGGCGAGCCGGTGATCGTCGAAGCCGATGCCGCACCCGAATTCGCGGCAGTGGCGGGAGGATTCACGGTCCAGCGCCGCGGGAGTTTACTGTTCGTGCCGGGCGCGACACCTCCTCAGAGCCGGTCGCCGCGGCAAGTCAGCTTCGACTATCGCGAGCCCAACGGCACGCGGCGGCGCGGCCTCTTCGCGCGGATCGCGCGGGGACGCTTCCGCTACGAGCTGCCGCCCGTCGTCGAGCCGATCGAGCTGGCGATCGCCGGTGGCGATGATTGGCTTGAGCCGATTACCGTCTGGCCGGTCGACCGGCCGACCCTGGCAAGCTTGACGCTCTTGGCAGGCAATCCGGCCCAGCCCGACAGCGCGCCGGTGCGGTACGAAGGGGCCGAGAACCCGTTGTTGTTTCTGCCGCGCACGCCGTTAGAGTTGCAGTTGACCAGCCGCGTACCGCTGTCCGCCGCCACGCTCTCCGCCAAGTCCGGCGTCGTGCCGCAGCTCGAGCGCGTGGACGCCACGCATTACCGGGCCCAGTGGAAGCTGGGAGAACCGCTGGTGCTCGAGATTCAATTGACGGGAGCGGAGGGGGGGCTGGCGTCAAAACCCACGTACCTCTCGCTGGGAATTCTCAAAGATCGCGAACCCCGCGTCACGCTGCGGTCGTCGGGCGTCGGCAAGCGGGTCACGCCGCAGGCGACGATTCCGCTGAACCTGCGTGCGACGGACGATTTTGCTTTGGCGGGTCTCCAACTGGAAGTGGAACGGACCGCCCCCACCGAAAAGGCGCCCCCGTCCGAACCCGAAAAGATCAGCCTGGCGCTTCCTCCTCCGGACCCCGCCGCGCCGCTGATGGAATTCACGACGGACGACAAGTTAACGCTTCAACCGCGCGCAGTGACGGCCGGTACCATGCTGCGCATCCGCGGCTCGGCCACCGATCACTGCCTCGACGGCCCGCAGTCGGGCAGCTCGCGGTGGTTGACGTTTCAAGTGGTCACGCCCGAAGAATTGTTCTACGAAATCCTGATGCGGCAGCGAGCCCAGCGGGCGAAATTCGCGGGTTCCGTCGCGGCGGCCAAGCAGCAGCAAGAAACCCTGGCCGTGGCGGTCACGCCGGAGCAGGCGCCGGCATTGATTCGCACGCATCAAGTCGTCTCGCGGCAAGTCTGGGAAGTCGGAAACCGGCTCGAGGCGGCGCTCGTCGAAATGCAATTGAACGAACTCGGGAGTGCCGAGGCGCTCGAGCTGCTGGCGACCAAGGTCGTCGCGCCGCTCCGCGAATTGCATAGCGATCCGCTCGCCCGGCAGCGGAACGTTCTGCAGGAACTGGTGGGCGACCCTGCGGCCTTTGCACCGGCGCTCGATCAATCGCGCGAGCTGCAAGCCGAGATCGTCCAGCGGATGGAGACCATCCTGGCCCAGATGTCACAATGGGAAAGCTTTGTCGACGTCCTGAACCAGTTGCAGTCGATTATCAAGCTTCAAAGCGAAGTGCTGAACGATACCCAGTCGCAAGAGAAAACGCGGACGCAGGATGTGTTCGATCCCTGATCGATGCAGGGTTCCGGACGGCAGCCCCGCTGACCGGGGGGCACGCCCCCGGCTTTTCTTGACACCACTTCCCGCTTGGCATAGAAGTAAACAAGTAAGCCATTACGCGATTTGGCTTTACGACGCACAAGCAGGATCAAGACAACGAGGGCTGCCTGCGATGCGAGGTTCCAACCGCACACCGAGTGCCCCGCACTACAGGGCGCACGCGCCGGCCCGCTCGTGGTCGCTGCTGTTGCTCGTCTCCCTGGGGGTCGTGTCGCAGTTTCTGGTCGCTTCGGCGGCCGGCCAGCAAAACACGTTCGTCGCCAATCCGCAGAACGCGGAACCACAGAGGGCCGCGCCGGGCGCCGAGCCGGCTCCCGCCCCGGAACAGAAGTCCGACATCCCGGCCGGCGACTTGTTGAGCTTCGGCCAGGAAAAAGTCGCCGCCGAGATGACCGAGCTC
>JAEUIK010000756.1 GCA_016793185.1 Planctomycetaceae bacterium
GTGACCGACAGGCTGGCGTGTGGTCCGGCGCCGATTCAGCACCTATCGCGGTTCGAGGATTCGTTCGATGTCAAAGATTTCGCGCAAGCAGTATGCCGATCTCTTCGGGCCGACGACGGGCGATAAGATTCGCCTCGGCGATACTGAGCTGTACATCGAGATCGAACGCGATCTGCGCGTCTACGGCGACGAGGCTGTCTATGGCGGCGGCAAGACTCTGCGCGACGGCATGGGACTCGACAATCAGCTCACCAGCGCCGCCGGCGCGCTCGATCTGGTGATCACCAACGCCACGATCGTCGACGCGACCTTGGGCGTCATCAAGGCCGATGTCGGAGTGAAGGACGGCAAGATCGTCGGCATCGGCAAGGCGGGCAACCCGAGCACCATGGAAGGCGTCACGCCGAATCTCGCCGTGGGACCCGCCACCGACGCGATCTCGGCCGAACACCTGATTCTCACGCCCGGGGGCTTCGACGCCCATATTCATCTGATTTCGCCGCAGCAGGTCTACGCGGCGCTCTCCAACGGCATTACGACGTTCTGGGGCGGCGGCATCGGACCCACCGACGGCACCAACGGCACCACGATCACCTCCGGGCCCTGGAACCTCGAGATGATGTTCCGCGCGCTCGAGGGACTGCCGATCAATTTCGGGCTCCTCGGCAAGGGGAACTCGTCGGGTAAGGCTCCTCTGGTCGAGCAGGTCCTGGCCGGGGCTGCCGGCTTCAAGATTCACGAGGATTGGGGCACGACGCCTGCGACGATCCGCGCCTGCCTCGAAGTCGCCGACGAGTACGACGTGCAGGTCAGCATCCACACCGACACGCTCAACGAGTCGGGCTATGTCGAAGACACGATTGCCGCGATGGATGGCCGGACGATTCATACCTTTCACTCCGAGGGGGCCGGCGGCGGCCACGCGCCCGACATCATCAAGGTGACCGGCGAACCGAACGTGCTTCCCAGCTCGACGAACCCGACCCTCCCCTACGGCGTGAACAGCGTGGCCGAGTTGTTCGACATGATCATGGTCTGTCACAACCTCAATCCGCGCATTCCCTCGGACGTGGCCTTTGCCGAGAGCCGCGTCCGCGCCGAGACGATTGCCGCGGAGAGCGTGCTGCACGACCTGGGATTGATCTCGATGATCTCCAGCGACTCGCAAGCCATGGGGCGCGTGGGCGAAAACTGGCTGCGGGCGATGCAAACCGCGGATCAGATGAAGCAGGCCCGCGGGCCGTTGCCCGAAGATTCTCCGGGGAACGATAACTTTCGCGTGCTGCGATTCGTGGCCAAGATCACGATCAATCCGGCGATTGCCCAGGGGGTCGGGCACGTGCTGGGTTCGATCGCGCCGGGCAAGCTCGCGGATCTGGTGCTGTGGGAGCCCGCCTTCTTCGGGGCGAAGCCCAAGCTCGTCATCAAGGGGGGGCTCATCAACTGGGCCAACATGGGCGATCCCAACGCGTCGCTGCCGACCCCTCAGCCGATGATGTATCGACCGATGTTCGGCGCCTTCGGGGGGGCGATCGGCGAAACGTGCGTCACGTTCGTCTCGCAGGCCGCCCACGAGCGCGGCGTTGCCAGCAAGCTCGGTCTGCGGCGCAAGGTGATGCCGGTCGTCGGAACGCGTACGCTCACCAAGCGCGACATGGTGCGCAACAGCACGCTGGCCAAGATCGACGTCGATCCGCAAACGTTCGCGGTTAAGGTCGATGGCGTTCATGCCACGGCGCCGCCGGCCAAAAAGCTAGCGCTGAATCAACTCCATTTCTTCAGTTAGCCGACGCCCGCGCCGCAGACAAGCAGCGTGGGACGAAGTCCGATCACCAAGCGCGGAGTGTCGCATGGATCCCGAACAGCTCTTTACCGTCGCCAGTAACCTCGCACTCCCCGGCTGGATCCTGCTGGCGGTCGCGCCGCGCTGGCGCTGGTCGGCCCGGTTCGTTGCACCGGTAGTCATTCCCGGGGTGTTGGCCGCACTCTACGCGTTCCTGATCTTCCAGGGGATGGCCGCCAGCGGAGCCGACTTCAGCGCGTTCAATTCGCTGGCGGGCGTGAGGGGGCTATTCTCCCAGGATCAGGTCTTATTGGCTGGCTGGGTGCACTATCTCGTTTTCGATCTCTTCGTGGGAAGCTGGGAAGTCCGTGACGCGCAGAAACTGGGCATCCCCCATCTGGCTGTTCTGCCTTGTCTCTTCTTCACGCTCATGCTCGGGCCGGTCGGCTGGCTCGCCTATGTGGTGCTTCGCGGCGCGTGGAAACGCCAGTGGCTGATCGAAAGCTGAGCCGCGGTGCGATTGCAGCAGGCGTTAGCGATCGGCGTCAAATCGGCCGCCTGGATTGCCGGCAAAACACGACACTCCTCCCCTTCGCCGCCGCTTTCCGGCCCCGGTATGATGGTGGTATGGAATCGCTGTTCTCACCTCTCGTGGCCGGCTGGTTTC
>JAEUIK010000780.1 GCA_016793185.1 Planctomycetaceae bacterium
GCATTGCGAATGCGGGTCAGCATGTCGGAGATAGGATCAGTCATCATCTTGTGTACAACCCTTTACCAACTGGCCTTTTTCACGCCGGGAATCAATCCCTGGTTGGCGAGGTTCTTGAAACAGATACGGCAAATACCGAACTTGCGGTACACGGCCCGGGGCCGTCCACACAATTTGCAGCGGTGCTCACGCCGGGAGCTGTACTTCGGCGTGCGGAGCGCCTTGGCAATCTTTGACTTACTCGCCATGCGGGCTTCCTGTCAGCTTTGTCGCGGGTCTCGTCGGTCGTGTTCGTGTCGCACGGAGCCCTCGCCGCACGCGGGCGGTGAACTCCGGGAGCCGGGCTACGCCGCTCCTGTCTTCTCGTTCGTCTCCGTCCGGAACGGCATGCCGAATCGCCGCAGCAACTCACGCCCCTCTTCGTCGTTGTGGGCGCTGGTCACCAGCGTGATGTGCATCCCTTGCGGGCGGGTGTACTTGTCGGGGTTCAACTCGGGGAACACCAATTGCTCCTGCAGCCCCAACGTGTAATTGCCGCGCCCATCAAAGCCATTCGGATTGAGGCCCCGGAAGTCGCGGACCCGCGGCAGCGCCAGCGAGATCAAGCGATCCAGGAACTCATACATCCGGTTGCCCCGCAGGGTCACCTTGCAGCCAATCGGCTGATTCTCGCGGAGCTTGAAGTTGGCGATCGCCTTCCGGCTGAGCGTGACCACGGCCTTCTGGCCGGCGATCTGCGTCAGGGCCGAAACCGCCTCCTCGATGTGCTTCTTCTCGGTGATCGCCGAGCCGACGCCCATGTTGATCACCAGCTTCTGCAGGCGCGGGAGCGAGAGCTTGTTCGACCGCCCGAGGTCCTTTTCGAGGGCGGGCAGGATCTCCTGGAAGTAGCGCTCGCGCAACCGCGGCGGCGTGACCGGCCCGCTCGGGGCCTGGCCTTCGGTCTTTTTCGATTTCGCTTCTTTCGCGGACACGGCTGACCTTTCCATCCCGCCGGCAGGGTTGCGACAGCGGTTCAGACTTTCTGGCTCGTTCTGGCTGGGAGCTCGTTACTTCTTGGCGGCTTTCGGCGGGGCCAGCGTTCCCAGGCTGGCGCCGCACTTCTTGCAAAAACGCTCTTTGGCGCCGTCGTTGGCAACCCGGGCGCCGGTCCGCGTAGCCTTGCCGCAACTGCGGCAAACCAGCAGCACGTTGGAGATCTGCACCGGCATCTCCTTCGAGAGCCGGCCCCCCTGCGGATTCTTCTGGCTCCGCTTGACGTGCTTGTACACGCGGTTGACCCCCTCGACGACCAGCTTGCCGGCGGTCCGATCGACCGTCAGCACCTTGGCCCGGGTCCCGCGATCATCGCCGGAGCGGACTTCCACCACATCGTTTACGCGAATATGCATCACACTACCTCGGCCGCCAGGCTGACGATTTTCATGAAGCTGCGCTCGCGCAGCTCGCGGGCGACGGCGCCGAAAATGCGCGTCCCCTTGGGATTCTTGTCGTTGTCGATGATCACCAGGGCGTTCGTGTCGAAACGGACGTAACTGCCGTCGGAGCGACGCGTCGGCTTCTTGCAGCGGACGATCACGCCCCGGATGACCGAACCCTTCTTGATGTCGCTGCCGGGGATCACGCTCTTGACGCTGCAGATGATGATGTCGCCCAGGCCCGCCGTGCGGCGATGGGTTCCCCCCAGCACCTTGATGCACTGGACTTCCTTGGCCCCGGTGTTGTCGGCCACGGCGAGTCGTGTTTGCATCTGAATCATGGTCGCCCTAACTCTTTTCGAACGGAGGTCGCTAAATCAGTCGCGGGTGCCGCCGCCACGGCGGGTACCGCTTACGCCGGCGGATTCTCGTCCTGCTCTTGTGCGGCCCGCATCGCGGCGATGTCGACCGCCTGGCTCTTGTTGATCACCCGCACCAGCTCCCAGGTCTTGGTCCGCGACCGGGGGCGGCATTCGATGATCTCGACCGTGTCTCCCAGGCCCGAGACGTTGTCCTCGTCGTGGACATGGCAGACGGTCTTGCGATGCAGAATCTTGCCGTACTTGGGATGCTTGACGAGCCGCTTGATCTCGACGCGGCGCGTCTTCAGCGTCTTGTCGCCCGTGACGGTTCCGACGGCTACTCGCTTTGGCATACTTCTGATCCCTGCGGCCCGCCCCGCGTGCGGCGGAGCGAGCAGAATTAAAATGGACGTTCGCTGAATGACTTGCGGTGCGCC
>JAEUIK010000001.1 GCA_016793185.1 Planctomycetaceae bacterium
ACCAGCAACGAGCATAGAGTTCGAGCGCAGGCCCATGCGTGGCGAGCAGTTCGCGCACTAGTGCCAGGGCCGCGTCGTCCATCCCCTCTCCTGCGATCTCTGTCCGTCGCGAGCGTTCTGTGGACAAGACGCCGGCCGGGGCCGTTGATCCCGCGCTGACGGCGCGGTTTTTTGCCGGCGAGCTTATTTTTGGCCCGGCGGAGCGACATTCAGCGCAAAGGGGGATGGCTCGCCATGCAAGCGGGCGACATCGTCGGTCCAGGTCCAGGCCCCTGGCTGGTCGGTCGTCAGCGAGACCCGGCGGGGAAACAGCAGCGCCAACGCCTGAGGCACGTCGAGCACGCGCAACACGCCGATCAGAACCGGCCCTTCCCGGTGCGAAACGGCCAGATCGGCCAATTCCACCGAGTCGACGCCGGGCTCGAAGAGCGCCGCATACAGGGCGATGCCGGCGGCGGGGCCGCGTCCCGCCAGCTCGATGCGAGCCTCCGGCGCCAGCAGCTCGCGCGCCGCCTCGATCGCGCGCCGGACGTCGAAGATGCGCCCCTCGTCGACCGTCGTCCCGGTCAGCACGAAGCGGCGCGGCATGTGCGTCTGTGACTTCTTGTCGTTGGCCCAAGCCATTGGGCCCCAACCGCGCGGCGTAACGACGACGAGCGCGGCGCCGGCCGGAACCGCCCGGACGGCGGGCGGCGGGACCCTGTCGCCGGCGACCGCGAGGCCGAAGTGGGCCAGATTCTTGGCGAAGTCGCCTCCCAACGACGCCCCCCAGGCCTGAAACCCGGCGTCGTCGACGACTTCCACGCGCAGCTGCTCGATGGGCGCATCGCCGTCCGCGGTCAGCACGAACATCGGCACGCGCAGTTCCTCGTCGCTGGAAAACACGATGGTCCGCAGCCGCGTTCCCCCAGAACTGCGATCGTCGAGCACCTGCGCGGCCAGCGACCCGACGTGCGTGATCCCACTGAAGCTCTGCGTGCGGAGTGCTGCGAGCAGGCGTTCGCGCTCCGACTGCCAGGCGGCGAGCGTCGCCGGGGGCGTGGCGCTCGGGGCAGCTGGGACGAACGATTCCTGCAGCTGCGTGTTGCGCTGGTCGCCGGGAAGCTCGGCGAAGACTTTGAGTTCGGCCGGCGCAAAGTAGCGCTCGCCGAAGGCCGCGACGGGATGCTGCGTCCCTTTCAGCCAGCGGTTCATCCAGCGGAAGGCCGCGACTTGCAGCTCCTGGGTATCGGAGTGAGGCCCCTCGCTGATGAAAATCCCCAGCTTGTCGGCGGCTCCGAAGAGACCATACGTGTGCCGCAGCTTCTCGTGAATCCTCGTGACGCCGCCGAGCGGAAAGATCGAATCCTTGTCACTGTTGGCCAGCAGGCAAGGGCGGGGCGCCGCGAGACAGGCGATGGTGCTGAAGTCCCAGCCGAGCCGGTTGATGTGGTACATGCAGTCGCAGTGTCCCTCGACGCAATCATGCACCACGTGGTCTTCCAGATCGGTAATGCCGGCGACGGGCACGAGGCAAGCCGGGCGATCGTCGAGCGCCGCCAGCCACCACGTGTAGGCGCCTCCGCCGCTGCGGCCGGTGACACCGATCTTTTGCATGTCGACTTCGGGGCGCGTTTCCAAATAGTCGAGCGCGCGGATGGAGTTCCAAGCCTCGACGCCGGCCGGCGTGTACCCGCGGCAAATCCACCACCACTGATCGAGCTTGTAGGTCCCATGGTGATCCCCTTCGATCTCGCCCAGCTGCAGCGTGTCGATCGTCAGGCAGTTGTAGCCGTTCTGCGCGAACCACAGAGGATGCGGCTGGTAGTGGACCTTGTTGCCGAAGGAGACGCCATCCTGGACAACGCGTCCGTGTCCATTGAGATAGAGGATCGTCGGGACTTTCCCTGTGGCATCGCGATGCCGGTAGAAGTTCGCGGTGACATAGAGGCCCGGCAGCGACTGAAAGTGGAGCTTCTCGACGATGATGCCTTGGCTTTCGACTTGCCCGGTGATCGTGGCCTGCAGATCGCCCCGCGCGGGCACCGGCCAGAGCCCGAGCATGTCGAGAAGTTGCCGCCGCAGGATGGGGCGGTGCGATTGCCATTCGGCGAGCGTGGCCGCGTTGGCCGGTTCGCGCTGATTCAAGCGCGCGACGCGGCGCTCGAGGTACGCCCGCATCGCGGCCGTCGCGTGTTCGCGCGAGTCGCTGGCGTCCGGTTCCGCGGCGGACGCGACGGACGCGAGGAACAACCATCCCACCCAGAAGCTGCCGAGCCAGGTTGTGATTTTCATGGCGCCCATGGTAGACCGAAACGCGCGGCGGCGACACCACCCGGGACCGCCGGCCGCGGATTCGCCACAATCCGCTTGACGCCGTACGGCAGATGCCGTACAAGTACCGTTACGACACACGCCGTACGACGGAGTTCCTCCCATGGCCAAAGCGCCGCCGACCTTGGGCGACCTGGAAGTCGCCATTCTGCAGACCATCTGGGGCGCGCAGCCCTGCACCGAGCGACAGGTCTGGGAGCGGCTCCGCACTGAGCGCGAGATCGGCCGCACCACCGTGCTGAAAACGATCCAGCGCCTCGAAGCGAAAGGGGTTCTGGCCCGTGTGCCCGACACGGCCCCCGTGCAGTTCCGCGCGAGGTTCGAGCCGCAACGGCTGCTTCCCTCGCTGGTGGGGCGATTCGTCGAGCAGACGTTGGGGGGCTCGTTCGGGCCGCTGGTCGCCTACCTGGCCGATCAGCGCCAACTTTCGACCAAAGACCTGGCCGCGCTCAAGGCCATCGCCCGCAAACTTGAGAACGAAGCCTCCGACTAGCGCCCGCGCACGCGTGGATCCGTGACAACCCTGGGGGAGCAGCGAGCCATGACACCCGCAGTTGCGGCACTGAATAGCTGGTCGGACTCCTGGGCGACGTTGGTCGTGGCCCTGGTCTGGCAATCAACATTGTTGGCCCTCGTCGTGGCGGGCGTTTGCTGGACCTTGCGGCGCGCCTCGCCGGCGATTCGCTACTGGCTCTGGCAGATCGTGGCGCTCAAGCTCCTGCTGATTCCGTTGTGGACAGTGACGCTTCCTCTTCCCGGGTTCCTGGCGCTGCCCCCTGTCGAGGCCCGCGCGACCTTGCAATCAGCGCAGACAGCGGAAGCCTCGCCGTCTCCCCGCACGGCTCCACTGGCCGGAAGCGAGGTATCCCGCACCGCGGCAATCATGGCCCCCGACCGGCCGGGCAGCCCGCGTGCCAGCGAAACCGCACTCCCCAGCCGGCTTGCCGTGGAGGCGCTGCGCGAGCTGACCTGGCGGAGTTGGCTCTTGCTGGCTTGGATGGCGATTGTGCTCGGACAGGGAGTCGTCGTTGCCCGGCAATGGAACCGCTTGCGGAAACTCCTCCGCGGAGCTCGGCCCGGGGGGGACGAGCTCCTGGGGGTGGTTGCCAGTTGCTGTGCGCGCGTGCGGCTACACCGGGTCCCGCGCGTGGTGCAAGTTGCCGCACCTTGCTCGCCATTCGTATGCGGGCTGCTCCGCCCGACCGTCGTGCTGCCCGAGACGATCGAGTCGCTCGTCGACCGCAACCAGCTCGCACCGGTCCTGACGCACGAGGTGGCGCACTTGCGGCGCCGCGATCTGCTCTGGAACTGGATTCCGCAATTGGCGCGGATGCTGTTCTTCTTCCACCCCGTCGCGCCTTGG
>JAEUIK010000058.1 GCA_016793185.1 Planctomycetaceae bacterium
TGGGGTGGTATCTCAACGGCAAGTCGACGATCAAGATCGGCGACAAACCGGTCAGCGTGCAGATCGGGATGAACCTGACGATCGTCGGCTCGAAGGAATTGCCGAAGTAGCGGGCCGCCCCGAAGCTGGACTGGGACCCGCACGGTTTCCGGCCCCCCGCAGGCTTTCTGGCCGGCGTGCGGGAGGAGTTTGCCGCTGCCGCCGAGCCTCGGTAGACTTGGCCGCAGTTCGACTCCCCTGCCCCGCTGCGCCCACACGCCTTTTCTGTTTTCGCCACGAGGTTCCCGCGATGATGCTCCGCCTGGCGTTGCTCTCGTTCGTGCTGTGTAGCTCGGTCCAGCTGTCGACGGCAGC
Organism: Planctomycetaceae bacterium; assembly: GCA_016793185.1. Classification (GTDB taxonomy): domain Bacteria; phylum Planctomycetota; class Planctomycetia; order Pirellulales; family JAEUIK01; genus JAEUIK01. The sequence goes on from JAEUIK010000058.1 coordinate 355, forward strand.
GGATTGGCCGCAATGGCGCGGTCCCGATCGCACCGGCATTTCGCCTGAGACGGGTCTCGCGCAGTCGTGGCCGGCTGAGGGCCCGCCGCTCGCGTGGAAGATCGAGACCGTTGGCATCGGCTTCTCGACGCCGGCCGTTGCGGCGAAGCGCATCTACGTGATGGGGAACCGCGACAATCAGGAATGGATCTTCGCGCTCGATGCTTCCCGGCAGGGAAAGCTCGTGTGGGAGATGCCCATCGGGCCCGTGCGGAACGAGGGGGCCGGATATCCGGGGCCGCGCTCGACGCCGACCGTCGACGGCAAGCGCGTCTACACGCTGGGGATCAACGGCGACCTGGTCGCGCTCGACGCCAAATCCGGCACGATCGCCTGGCGGCACGACCTGGTGGCCGACTTTGGCGGCGGCATCCCCAACTGGGGTTACAGCGAGTCGGTGCTCATCGACGGTAACAAGCTGCTCTGCACGCCCGGCGGCAGCCAGGCCACACTGGTCGCGCTCGACAAGCGCAGCGGCGAGTTGCTGTGGCAGTCGCCGATCGGCGACGGAGCCGGTTATTCGTCGATCATCAAGGCCAAACTGGCGGGGCGCGAGCAGTATGTCCAGTTCACCGCCCAAGGCGTGGTGGGCGTGGCTGCCGACTCGGGCGAGTTCCTGTGGCGCTACGACGCCCCCGCCAACGGCACGGCCGACATTTCGACTCCGCTGAGCGATGGGAATTATGTCTTCGCGGCCAGCGGCTATGGGACCGGCGGCGGTTTGGCCGAGATTCGCCGCGCGGGTTCCAAGTTCGCGGCCGAGCAGGTCTTCTTCAGCAAGGACATCAAGAACCAGCACGGCGGAGTGCTCTTGATCGACGGCCATCTCTACGGCGCCAACGATCCCAGCCTGCTGAGCTGCCTCGACTTCAAGACCGGCGCGCTGCGCTGGAGCGATCGCGCCCCGGGCAAGTGCTCGCTCGCCTTCGCCGATGGGCGGCTCTACGCCCGCAGCGAGGAGGGCAAAGTGAGCCTCGTCGAAGCGAATCCCGCGAAGTGCGTGCTGCACGGACAGTTCGACCAGCCCGACCGCAGCGAGCAGCCGAGTTGGCCACACCCGGTGATCGCGGGCGGGCAACTCTACCTGCGCGATCAGGGCGTGTTGTTGGTCTACGACATTCGAGCCCGTGGAAAGAACTGAACCAAGTCGGTTTGCTCAATTGCCGCTAGCTCGGAATCTGACTTCTCGTAGCTTCCCCGCTACCGCACGCGCTGGTACGTCACGCGATTCTCCTCGGGATAGCACGAGACCGCACCGCCGTCGGCCAGGAACTTGCGGATGTTTTCGCTCGAGTCGGTGATGCGGACCGACTCGACTCCACCCGGATTGAACGAGGCATTCGCGGGGCGCCGCTTGACGGTTCCCTGCAGCTTGCCCGCCTCGATCGCCGCGGCGGTCTTGCCAGGGTCCTGCAGCCAGATGCTCAGGCGATCACCTTCGACGCGATACTTGACGAAGAAATACGTCTCGGGCTTGGCCGGCTCCTCCTTGGTCGCGGGCGAGATCCAGTTGCCGAAATCGTGGTCGCCGACCTTGGTGCAAAAGAACTGCGCGCCGCTGGGGGGCGCCAGTTTTTGCGTTTCGTCGTTTCGTTCGAGCGACCAGTAGCGCATCATGCCGGGCTCGACGGGGGGCCGGCCACTCTCGGCCGGCGGGTCTTCGGCGGCACCAATCAGGATGTAGGCGGTGCTGCCGCCATCGCTGTGCGACCAGAGTCCATGCAGGCGCACATCTTGCTGCGCGGTCGCGGCCGACGAGAGCGGCTTCTCCGACTCGACGCAGCCAACCAGGGTGAGGAGCAGGCCGCAGCCGGCCAGCATTCGCAGTGTCGTTTTCATGGTCGCATCTCCTTCTCGCAAAGAGCCAGGTCCGGAATGGGAGCGTCTGGGATCTCGGGCACTCCCTCTCTCAGGGAAAGCGACGTCTCCCTTCAGGTATAACGCGCGGCTGCGGAAATTGTTCTTGCCCGCATACTGTACTAATGTACAATTTGAGAGAATCCGGGGCGTTTAGGGCTCTGGAGCGGCCGGGACATCCGCAATGACTTCCGAATCGCGAGGCATGTCGGACCGGTCTCGAACGGCGATCGGCCGGGGTGCGCAGATTCGACCTCAGAACCGCTTCGAGCGCGTGCATCTCGAGGTGGACCCCGACGCACTGCGTGCGGCTGGCTCGGGCGAGCCCTCCTCAACCGAAGATTCCGAAACGGGCTTCCCCGAGCGGCAGCGCCTGCCGACCCAGTTCCTGCCCGACGCCAGCCAGTCGATCCTCAGCCACAACGACAGCCCCGACGTCGGCTTCAACTGGAGCATCAACCCCTACCGCGGTTGCGAGCATGGCTGCGCCTACTGGTACGCTCAGCCAAAACGTACCAGCCTTGAAAATCGAGCGGTTCTTTTGATTTCTGCCTGCAACCGCCGGCGGTCCAGCGTGAAATTCCTACCGTTTGCCGGCTTCCAAAACAGTTGCCGCGCGGTGCAACATGAATGTTGAACGACTCGCGCCAAAAGGGCGCGGCTCACAGGGAAATCCTCCAGGTACTCGACGATTTCCTCTAGCGCAGCCAACTTCTCCCCATCGGACGACACGGATTCGCGTCTGCGCTGTTCCGCTTTGATTTCGTTCTCGCGCTCCCTTTCGGCCTGCTGGCGTTTCTGTTCATTGAGATTGGCTTCGAGCGCAGCAACCAACTCTTTTGCCGCAGGAGAATTGACGATAGGAACGATTTGCTTTCGTTCCGCCAATCCGATGAGCCTTTCGGCCGCTGCCCGGCCGCCGCTGGCCAGATCAGCGTCAATCAAGCGACCGTAGATTCGGGGCCGATGCTCTTCGCTTAGGAATTCGCTCTCAACAACGGAACGATACTTGGTGATGGCTGCGGCCTGTTCACCGGCGTTCCAGTGGGCGTCAGCCTCCGCGACGGAGGCAGCGACCTTACGTTGCTGGCTCATGCCGACGATGCCGACCATGATTGGGCAACCGCAGCACAGAAGTACGAATGACCCACCGACCACGATGAGGACGTAGGCGAGTTTTCTTTGTGAACTGACTGGTGGTGGACTTGGCTCTTGCGCCATGATTTGCCCCTCGTAGACAGATTCGGTCGGATCGCGGCGTCTGTCTGCGGAGCAAAGCCGGAGGTGGCGCAAAAAAACGGGAGCGCCGGACCACGGCCGCTCCTACCGCCCCGACCAAGGGGCAACAGACCAGCACATAGCCAGCGCCCCCTTTCGGGGGCGTCGGCCAGCGCTGCCTCTGTTGAATTCAAGAGCCAATCGGCTCAGGTTGGTCGTTTGGTAGGAAACGACGCGATGCGTTGCGGCAGAAGATAGACCGCGGTACTAGTCGCTACCTGACGGCTCCCGATTCGCTGATGGCGGACTTGGAAAGCAAGTTGATCGATTGGAAACGAGAGTTGGCCGAGCTTGAGGCCACGATCCGGTTCACCGAAGCCGCCCAATGCGGCGACCAGCAATCGGCGTTTTCCGAATGGTGGGAAAAGGTGAAGGGGCAACTTGTTGCCGTCAAGGAGATCGAATGGGGTAAGCAGCAGTCGATTCGAGAGCCGATTAATTTGACCGCGCCCGACCGCAGGGCCATTCAGAAGCGAATCGGCGCGAAGGTTGGCAAGTGCCGCGCGTCCTGGAAGGGCGACCCTGATTCCGACTTCAAAATGACTCTCGGCCAAGGGAACATGGTCGAACTCACCGAAAAGCAAGACAGGATTTGGGTCGAGAGTGAGTTCCCGATTCGACCAGCCGTTTTGGCTGAAATCGATGCTTTGCGAGAGTTGCTGCACCAATTGAACGTCAAAATTACCCTGTTTTGGAAGCCGGCAAACGGTAGGAATTTCACGCTGGACCGCCGGCGGTTGCAGGCAGAAATCAAAAGCAAC
>JAEUIK010000060.1 GCA_016793185.1 Planctomycetaceae bacterium
GGGGGTGGGTTGCGGGTAGCGTTCAATTAATCTGTCGCGGGCTCTTTTCTTTCAATATCGCCGCACACTGACAAGACCGGGAAACAGGTAGATCAGCGCGATGGCTGCCAGAGCCGCGATACACGTCCAGAACACCATGGCTGCCACTCGCCTCTTGGTCCTGAAAGAGAAGCGACGCCCCTCCCCTTCTCTCTTTTCCGCCCTGTACGGGTCGTCATCATGCTCGCGGCGTGGGGCGGGGTTGTCCTGTGGCTCGCGCATGGTCGCAGTTTAGCTATGATCCGTTGAATCGCGAAAAAAAGATCATTCGGCGGGATTGCCAAATGCTCCGCCCCAAGGGGGCGGCAGTTCATAGCCAGGGGCGTGAGCCCCTGGACGAAGTCGCAGTCGCGCGGGCGATCGATTCGAGTGTTGCCAAGATCATTCCAGGGGCTTGCGCCCCTGGCTATTGACGCTCGGCCCCGATGGGGCCAACTCTGACGCCGCGCCCCGCTAGAGCGAGTTCTGACGTCGCCCCCCGATAGGGCGAACTCGCGCCGGTCCCTGCCTCGTTGACACCCCCTTTCCAAGCGCTAAAATACCCGATTCCCTTTAGCGATACGGAGTTCCCACCACTTTGCTCGACGCAGTCTCCAAAGCCGACGTCTTGATCGAGGCGCTGGGCTGGATCCGCCAATTCCGCGACCGGATTATCGTCATCAAGCTCGGCGGCAGCGTGATGGAGGATCCCCACGCGCTCGGGCATCTGTTGATCGACATCGTCTTCATGGAAACCGTCGGCATGCGCCCCGTCGTCGTTCACGGCGGGGGAGCCGCCATCAGCCGGGCGATGGCCGACGCGGGGCTCGAAGCCCGCTTCATCCAGGGACGCCGATACACCGACGCCGCGGCCCGCGACATCGTCGAGCGCGTGCTGGCGACCGAGACCAACGAATACCTCGCCGAACGGATCGAGCAGTTCGGGGGCCGCGCGGCGCCGCTCAACTTCCGCACCACCAACGTCCTCTTTGGCGAGCGGCTCACGCTCGACGGCGCGAACGGCGAGGCGATCGATCTGGGCTACGTCGGCGACGTGACCCGCGTCGACCGCGCGACCATCGACAATCTCTGCTACGCCGGCATCGTGCCGGTCATTCCCTCGATGTGCCTCGACGCCCAGGGGGAAAAGCTCAACGTCAACGCCGACACCGCGGCCCAGGCCGTGGCCGAGTCGCTCGGCGCCGAGAAGCTGGTATTCCTCAGCGACGTGAATGGCGTGCGCCGCGACAAGCGCGATGCCGAAACGCTGATCCACTCGCTCACCGGCAGCGAAGCCCTCGAACTGATCAAGAGCGGCGCGATCGACTCGGGCATGATTCCCAAAGTCCAGGCGTGCCTCGATACGCTGGACCGCGGGGTGCGCAAGATCCACATTATCGACGGCCGCCAGCGCCATTCGTTGCTCCTGGAAGTGTATACGAGCAGCGGCGTGGGGACCGAAATCATCAAGGACCCGGCTTAAGCGTTGTGCGTCAACCAGTAGGTCAGGCAGTCATGCCTGACACGGACTTGAGATAAATTCCACATTGCGTGTCAGGCACAAATGCCTGACCTGCCAGACAATCCTGCGAACCCAATCCCTCGCCGGCGGCTCTGGATCTCTTTCAGACTTGCCCGCGAGTCCTGCCAGGAGGCACGAGCGTATGGCCACCACCAGCGGTATGAGTTCGGCCGAGACCATCGATCTCTTCCGGCGGTACGTCGTCCCCAACTACACGCGCTTTCCGATCAACCTGGTGCGAGGCGAGGGCTCGTACGTCTGGGATGCCGAGGGGACCCGGTACCTCGACCTCTTCCCCGGTTGGGGCTGCAATCTGCTGGGGCATTGCCCCGCGCCGATCGTCCGCGCCGTGCAGGAGCAGGTCGCGACGCTGATTCACGTGCCCAACACGTGGTATACCGAAGCCCAGGGGCAATGGGCCCGGCTCCTCAGCGAGCGGAGCTTCGGCGGTCAGGCCTTCTTCTGCAACTCGGGCACCGAGGCGAACGAGGCGGCCATCAAGCTGGCCCGGCTCCACACCCCGAAGGAGCGCTACAAGATCATCACCTTCTCGGGCGGCTTCCACGGCCGAACTCTAGGTGCGACCGCGGCCACCGCTCAGCCCAAGTACCATGAGGGACTGGGCCCGCTGATGGCGGGCTTCGTGTACGCCCCCTATGGCGATCTCGAGGCGGTGACCAAGCTGGTCGACGGCGAGACGGCCGCCATCCTGGTCGAGCCGATCCAGGGCGAGGGGGGCATCCGCATCCCGCCCGACGGGTTTCTCGCGGGCTTGCGCGAATTGGCCGACGAGCATGGACTGCTCCTGATGTTCGACGAAGTGCAGTCGGGCTGCGGCCGGACCGGCAACTGGTTCGCCTACCAAGACGTGAACGTCGTACCCGACGTGATGACGCTGGCCAAGTCGCTGTGCGGCGGGATTGCCGGCGGCGCACTATTGACCAAACCCGAGATTGCCCCGAGCTTGCGTCCCGGAATGCACGCGGCGACCTTTGGCGGCAATCCGATCGCGGCCCGGGTGGGCATCGCCACGATCGAGATGATCGAGCAGGAGAACCTGCTCGAAAATGTCGCCACCATCAGCGGCGTCTTCCGGCAGCGGCTCAACGAGCTGGCCGAGTCGTGCGAGACCATCGTCGAGGTCCGCATCCGCGGCATGATGATCGGCATCGAGTTGACCGTGCCTGGCGCTCCGCTGGTCCAGGCGGCCATCGACCGCAAGCTGTTGATCAATTGCACGCAGGGCACGGTGATTCGCCTGTTGCCCGCCATGAACCTGACGGTGGAGCAGGCGCACGAGGCGTGCGACCTGCTGGGCGAACTCCTCACGCAAGCCGCCCCGGGCGGCAACGGCAACTAAAGTGCCAGCGGCGCCAGGCGCCGCGGCCAAGTCCCTCCGAAGTCGAGATACCATGCGTCACCTGCTCTCGATGGCCGACCTCAAGCCGGCCGAGATCGAAAAGATTTTTGCGATCAGCGAGGACCTGAAGTCCAAGTACGAAGCTGGGCTGCGCGAGCCGATTTTGCCCGGCCGTGTGCTGGCGCTGATCTTCGAAAAGCCCTCGCTGCGGACTCGGGTCAGCTTCGAGTCGGCCATGATCAACCTCGGCGGCAACAGCCTGTTCCTCGGCGACGATACCGGCTGGGGGGCGAACCGCGAGAGCCTGGCCGACTTCGGACGCGTGCTCAGCCAGTACGTTGACGTGCTCGTCGTCCGCTCGCACGACCATAAGACCGTCGAAGAGTTGCGCAACTACTGCACACGTCCCGTCATCAACGGGCTGACCGACTACGAGCATCCCTGCCAGGTGCTGGCCGACTTGTACACGCTCAAGGAGTGCGTCGGCCGGTTGCGCGGGCATACGCTGGCCTACGTGGGAGACGGAAACAACGTCGCCCGCAGCCTGGCGCTGGGGTGCGGCAAGCTGGGGGTGAAGTTCCATATGGCCACCCCGTCGGGCTACCGCTTCGACGCGGCGTTCGAGAAGTTGCTCCGCGACGACGTGCCAGATCTCGAAATCACGGTGACCGACGATCCGGCCGAGGCGGTGGCCGAGGCGACGGCGATCTATACCGACGTCTGGACCAGCATGGGGCAGGAGCAGGAAACCGCGCAGCGGAAGCGCGATTTCGCCGCCTACCAGATTAACGAAGCGCTGCTGGCCAAGGCCCCTGCCGGGGCCTACTTCATGCACTGCTTGCCCGCCCATCGCGGCGAGGAAGTGACCAGCGCCGTCATTGATGGACCGCAAAGCATTGTCGTGCAGCAGGCGGGCAACCGGATGCACGTGCAAAAAGGGATTCTGGCCTGGCTGCTCAGCCGGGCAGGATAGCACCCACGATCGCTCGAGGGGGCCCCCGGCGATGCACTGGAGCGAGCAACTTCGAGCCTGGTGGCGCCGCTGGCGCACTCCCCGCTCACTCGGCCAACGGGGGGAGCGCGCCGCCGCACGGCACCTCCGGCGTCTTGGCTACCGCATCATCCGCCGCAGCCAGCGAACCTCGGCCGGCGAAATTGATCTAATCGCCGTCGATGGCCGCACGCTGGTCTTCGTGGAGGTCAAGACGCGAGCTTCGCACGACAAGGGGCACCCGGCCGAGGCCGTCGATCGGCAGAAGCAAGCACGGCTGACGCGCTTGGCGCTGGGATTTCTCAAACGGCACGGGCTGCTAGAGCATTCCGCCCGCTTCGATGTGGTCGCCGTCACCTGGCCCGTCGGAGAGCGCCGCCCGACGATCGAACATTTTCAAAATGCGTTCGAGCCGCACGGGCCGGGGCAGATGTTCAGCTAGGCGACTGCGGCCGGCGGCGCAATCTTCGCCTCAAGAAATCAGAACGGCCAGCTCTTGCCGAGCGCCGCTTTCTGCAGCTCGTTCAACTCGGCGATGCCTCCGCGGGCGAGCTTGAGCAAGGCGGCGAGTTCCTTGTCGCTGAAGGTCGCTTCTTCGCCGGTTCCCTGGATCTCGACGAAGCGGCCATCGCCGGTCATCACGACGTTCATGTCGACCTCGGCGTCGACGTCCTCGCGGTAGTCGAGATCGAGGACGGGCTTCCCCGCGACGATGCCGACCGAGATTGCCGCGACGCTCTGCTTGAGCGGAAAGCGATCGGCGAACGGCAGGCTGGGGAGCGAGCGGACCGCGTCGACCAGCGCCACGAACGCTCCGGTGATGCTGGCGGTGCGCGTGCCGCCGTCGGCTTCGAGCACGTCGCAGTCGACGGTGATCGTCCGCGGCCCGAGGGCTTCGAGATCGAGCACGGCCCGCAGGCTGCGGCCGATCAGTCGTTGGATCTCGGTGGTGCGGCCGTCGATCTTGCCGCCGCGGTCACGCTGTTTGCGCGGCTGCGTGCTGCCGGGCAGCATGCTGTACTCGGCGGTGACCCAGCCGCGTCCCTGGGCTTCGAGCCAGCGCGGCACTTGCTCTTCGACGCTGGCCGTGCAGAGGACCGTGGTGCGGCCCGCCTGCACCAGCACGCTGCCCGGGGCCGGGCGCGTGTAGCGGCGTTTGAACTTGAGCGGGCGCAGCTCGTCGGGACGTCGGCCGTCGTGGCGCATGTGCCGCTACTATTCCTTGGCCCCGGCCTTGCGGTCGGCGCGACGTTCCTTGAGGCGGACGGCCTTGCCCACGCGATCGCGGAGGAAGTAGAGCTTGGCCCGCCGGACCACGCCCGAGCGCTTAACTTCGATCTTGGCGATCCGCGGCGAGTGGAGCGGAAATTTGCGTTCGACTCCCTCGCCCTGGACGATCCGGCGGACGGTGAAGGTCTCGCGCGAGCCCGAGCCGGCCCGGGCGATCACCACGCCGCTGAAAATCTGGATGCGCTCTTTCTCGCCTTCGAGAATGCGCGTGTGCACGTCGACGGTGTCGCCGATCGAGAACTCGGCGATGTCGGATTTCAGATCCCCCTTCTCGACGAGGGCAAGGGTTTGCTGGCTCATGGCGATCGATCCTTTCGTTGACTAGGTTCGTCAGTGGGCGGGGCGCGGCGAGCGGGTGGTCGGTCGGCCGCGCGATGGCTTCAGGAATTCGGGTTCGGCTGCGTGGCCTCGGGGGGCTCTCGGTTCAACAGGTCGGCACGTCGCTCACGCGTGCGGGCCAGGCTTTGTTCGTATCTCCAGCGGGCGATCTCGGGGTGGTTGCCGCTCAGCAGCACCTCGGGGACGACGTGGCCGCGGTACTCGCGGGGGCGCGTGTATTGGGCAAAGTCGAGCAAGCGCTCCGCACCCGAGAACGAATCCGCGCGGTGGCTCGCTTCGTCACCCAGCACGCCTGGCACCAGCCGGACCACGGCGTCGATCACCACCATCGCGGCCACCTCGCCTCCGTTGAGGACGTAGTCGCCGATCGAAATCTCCTCGGGTTTCAGGATCTCGTGAATGCGTTCGTCAAAACCTTCGTACCGGCCGCAGAGCAACACCAGTCGCTCGCAGCGGCTCAGCTCTTCGACCTGGGCCTGGTCCAGTCGTTTCCCCTGCGGCGTCAGCAGCAGCAGCCGGCCGGGGCGTGCCCCCTGCGCTTGCACCGCCTCGACCCCTTCGACCACCGTGTCGACTCGCAGCACCATGCCCGGGCCGCCGCCAAAGGGGCGATCGTCGACCTGCTGGTGCTTGCCTTTCGACCAATCGCGAATGTTGTGGAGGTTGATCTCGACCAGGCCGCGCTCGATGGCCAGGTTCAACAGGCTTTGACCGAGGTATCCCGGAAACATCTCGGGAAACAGGGTCAACACATCGAACCGCATCGGCGCACTTCCCGGGAGAGCCCGTCGGCCACCCCTCACCACATCGCGCGGGCGTTACTCGGCCGCGGCCTCGGTCGATTCCTCTCCCGCTTCTGCGGCCGGAGCTTCCTCGGCCGGCGCGGCGTCGCTGGCCTCGGCCTTGACCGGGATCTCGACCGGCACCGGGGCCGGGGGGACCGGCTTCGGCAGCGACAGTTTTTCGCGGGCGGCGATCGACTCGGCGAGGCGCGTCCCCTCGGGCCCGTACTTCTTGATCAGCACCTTGACCTTCTCGCTCGGCTGGGCGCCGACGCTCAGCCAATACTTGACGCGGTCGCCGTTGAGCGTCACCCGCGCGTCGGTATCGGCGATTTGCGGATCGTAGGTGCCCAGCTCTTCGAGCACCTTGCCGTCGCGCGGGGAGCGCGAGTCGGTGGCACAAATGCGGAAGAACTGGCGATGCTTTCGCCCCATCATTTTCATGCGAATCTTAACGGCCACGCTATTCTCCTGGACCTGAGTAAATTGAATCGAGTGGTTGGTTGCGACGTACTTGTGTGGGTTACCTGCCGCGCTGCTGCCGTTTCTTGCGGCGTAGCTCGCGCTCACGTTCTTTCTTGGCCCGAGCTTTTTCGGCCGGGGTCAGCCGCTTGCCGGTTCCCTTCTTTTCGCGGGTGAGCTGCGCGCCGGGGTTGAGGAACCCGCCCGACTGCAGCTCGTTCATCATTTTCACCCGCTCGCGGATCCCGAGCGAGTTCATCCGCTTCATCATCGAGGCCATGCCGTCGAACTGCTTGACGAGGTCGTTGACTTCGTGCGGTTCGACGCCGGCCCCGGTCGCGATGCGGCGGCGGCGGCTCTGATCGATCAGCTTGGTGGGATTACGACGTTCGGCCGGCGTCATCGAATCGATGATCCCGAAGATGCGGTTGAGATCCCCCTCCGCGTCGAGACCCTCCATCATCTTGTTGGCGGCGCCCATGCCGGGGATCAGGCCCATGATTTTCTGCAGCGGGCCCATCTTCCGCGTCTGGGCCATCATGCTGCGGAAGGTCTCGAGGGTGAACTCTCCCTTCTCGAGCTGGGCCTGCGCCCGGGCCATCTCTTCCTGGTCGACCTTCTGCTGGGCCTGCTCGACCAGCGAGAGCATGTCGCCCATGCCGAGGATCCGCCCCGCCATCCGGTCGGGATGGAATTCCTCGAGGGCGTCGAGATGCTCGCCGACGCCGATGAACTTGATCGGCACGCCGGTGATCTGCTTGACCGACAGCGCGGCGCCGCCGCGGGCGTCGCCGTCGAGCTTGGTCATGACCACGCCGTCGAGCTCGAGCGCTTCGTTGAAGGCCTTGGCGCTATTCACCGCGTCCTGGCCGGTCATGCCGTCGACCACCAGGTAGACCTGCTCGGGCGAGACGCGGCGATCGATCCGCCGCAACTCGTCCATCAAGGCTTCGTCGACGTGCAAGCGGCCGGCGGTGTCGAGAATGACGACGTCGGCCCCTTGCTTCTTGGCCTCCTTAACGGCGTTCTGGCAGACAGCGACCGGGTCGCTCGTGCCCGGCTCGGAGTAAACGGGTATCCCGAGCTGTTCGCCCAGGACATGCAGCTGCTGGATCGCGGCGGGGCGTTGCAAGTCGGCGGCGACCAGGAAGGGTTTGCGGCCGCGCTCGCGGATCATCCGGCCGAGCTTGCCGCAGGTGGTGGTCTTGCCCGAGCCTTGCAGGCCGCAGAGCATGAGGATCGTCAGGTCGCCGCGCAGATGGAGCGAATGATCGACGGGCCCCATCAGGTTGATGAGTTCGCGGTGAACGACCCCCGCGAGCTGCTGGCTGGGGTTGAGACTCTTGAGCACGGCCTCGCCGACGGCCTCGGCGCCGACGCGATCGACGAAGTCCTTGACGACCGAATAGCTGACGTCGGCTTCGAGCAGCGCGTTGCGGACGAGCTCGAGGCCTTCGCGCATGTTCGCCTCGCTCAGCCGGCCTCTGCCGGTGAGCGTACGAAGCGCGGAGCCGAGATTCTCCTGGAGGGAATCGAACATCTTCGAGCCAACTTTGCGCGAGCCCAGGGCTCGCAAACCAACGGGACGTCGCCGGGATCGCTCCGGCCGCGAGGAATCCGGCCGGGAAGGCCCCCACCAGCGGGCGCCAACGGCGGCTGAATTCGGCCGCGCCTGCACCCAGGCTCGGCGCGCAACCCCAACGCTTTCCCGCCGTTGCGAGCGAAACCGCGATTCTAGCCGAGTCGCCCCGCAGTTGGCAATCCGGGGGGAGGGCATTTTCGGCGAGACGGGGGCCTATTCCACCGTGTAGGGGAGCGAAATCGACGAGTTGGCCGCCGTCGGGCTGATTTCCAGCGGCAGCGTCCAGGCCACACTCCCCGCCAGGCAGAGTCCCTCTTTCTTGTCCTGGCAGTAGTAATAGACCAGCGACACCCGCACCGAATCGCTCCCCGTCCCCGCGGCCAGCGGCACTTCGATCTCGGGCGAGGCCGAGGGGGCGTCGATAACCACCTTCTTGCCGATCGCCCCCCGGTCCACGGGGCCCGCGTCGCCGGTCGCTTCGATCCGGTACGCCATCGGCGCACCCGGATTGATCTTGTAGCCCTCGGGCAGCTCGAGTTTGACCGCGAGCTTGACGGATTTCCCCTGCGGCTTGACCGCGGCCTGGGGAAGCTCGACCTGGCGGGCGCCGGCAAAGGTGCGGGCCCCCTCCTCAATCGTGGGTTTGGGAGGCTGCGGCGGCTTAAGGCCCCGGATCTCGAGCGTCGCCACGCGCTGGTTGGCGTCGAGGTCGATCGTGCGGACCTGGTGGTTATTGGTGTCGGCCACGTACAGCTTGCCACCGGCGGCGGCCAGACCACTGGGCTCGTCGAACCGGGCGGGTTCGTTCTCGGCCCCCGGCTGGCCGTCGCCGGCCAGGGTCTTGACCGATTTCTTCTGCGGGTCGAGTTGCTTGATCTTGTTGTTGTAGGTGTCGGCGATGTACAGCGCGTCGCGGTAGTAGACGAGCCCCAAGGCGTGCTGCAGGAGCACTTCGTTCCCCTTGCCGTCAACGTCGCCGAAGGTGAACAACCGGTTGTACGGGAGGTGGGCCGTGCCGACGATGGTCTTCACGTCGCCCGACGGGCTGAACGGCACCGAGCGGATCGAGCTCCCTTCGCTATCAGCCACGAACAAGTGGGTGCCGTCGCTGGCCAGGCCGCTCGGCTGCGCGAACGACGACGACGGCGTGCCGTAGGGGCGACGCGGCGCGAGCCGGCCATCGACGATGTCCTCGCGGCCATTGCCGGCGTAGATGCCGATTTCGCTTTCGTCGAGCGGCATCTTCCAGATCTGGTGCGGCCCGGCCATCGCGATGTGCAGGACGTCCTTATGGATCCACAGGTCCCAAGGGCTCGAGAGCGCGGTTTCGAGCGGCGGGCCCATGAAGTGCCGGGGCAGGCTGGCTTCGGGGTCGTCCTGATTGACGCCCGGCCAGGGAAAGCGCGATTGCCGGCCAGTGCCGGCGATCGTCTTGACGGTCTTCTGGGCCAGGTCCACCTTGCGGAGCAGGTGATTCTCGTTGTCGGCCACATACAGGGTCTCGCCCCGGAGCGCCATTCCCTGCGGGTGATTAAACTCGCATTCGGCGTAGGAGCCGTCGGCGGCGCCGATCGCGCCGCTGCCGATCACGTCGACGAGCTGGCCGTCGAGTGTCGCAATCACGATGCGATTGTTGTTGCTGTCGGAGATAAAGAGCCGGTTTTGGGCTTCGTCGGCGAGCAACTTGCCGGGGAAGCGCATCGGCGTCGCCCGCGCCTTGTACTTCTCGAGGTCGAACCGGACGAGCTTTTCGTCGAGGAGCCCCTTTGAGCGGTAATACTCGACGGCCGCGGCCATCACTGGGTCGAGCGCCTCGAACTCGATCTCGCCGCTATGGACGCCGACGAGATTCCCCTCGGGATCGATCAACCGCAGGCTGGGCCAGCTCGTAACCTCGTAGGCATTCCAGATGACGTGGTTGGCATCGTTGACGACGGGATGCTCGATCTCATAGCGTTCGATCGCCTCGGCGATGTTCTTGCTGTCCTTTTCGGTCGTGAACTTGGCCGAATGGACGCCGATTACCACGAGGTTCTTGGCGTACTTCTGCTCCAGCTTCTTGAGCTCGGGCAGCACGTGCATGCAGTTGATGCAGCAATAGGTCCAGAAATCCAAGAGGACGAATTTGCCGCGCAGGTCGCGGAGTTCGAGAGGGCCGGCGACGTTCAGCCACTCGGTGCCGCCGTCGAGCGACGGCGCGGGAATGCGGTTCTTGAAGGGATTCGCAGCAGCGGCCGCCGCTGGCGGGGCAGGGGGGGCGGCCGCGGGCTCCGGCTCTTGCCCGCGCGCGGTCGTCGTCTGCCAGGCGAGAACCATCCCCACTAACCCCCACCCCAATCGCCAGCCTCGCCGGGCACTGGTCCAACTGCGGTTGCGAGGGGTGAACTGGATTGCCCCGGGGGGTGCGGAACTGGCAAGTGCGGACATTCGTGGTTGGCTCCTGGCGGGCTTCGTGGGCGTGCGGGCGCCGGCGACGCTTGCCATCATGGTAACTGTCCCCTCTCGAATGGCAAACTCGGGTCCCCCCCGCGTTTGCACTGCAACCGCCATACGCGACAGGGACTTGCCACCGCGGCTCCGGCCGGCGCGGCATTCTCGATTGCCCGGACCATTCGGGGGGCACCGGTCCGCCTAGAATCCACAGGGGACTCCAGAGATGACGCGGTGAGGGGAGTCTCGTTTCCACTTCTACGGCAGTCAGGATCCATCCGGTCGCCGGAAGGCACGAACCGATTAAACGATTTTCCGCGCACGATACGTAACCCCCCACCGGTCTGGAGTTGCCGACAAATGCGCCTAAGTACAGGCCAGCAAGGTTTCTGGAGTTGGTCCGAGGACCCGCCGAAAAACTTCATTACTCCGCTGACGCAGCGGGGATTTCAGGCCGAAGTTGACACATTTTTGACGCCCGCATAGAGTCCGGCGGCCTTTCGCGACCGACCTGGGGTCGGATCGAGGAACCGCGCTCGCCTGGCCAGCAGCGCTGGCCGGCAAATCCGAGGGACTCGAGGGCGGCAATTGCTGCGGAGAGCTTGGTCGATGCGCGGTAAGTCGTTGGTGCTCTGTTGCTTGCTGGCCGGTCTGGCTTCGCCCGTCGCTGCTCAGCAGTGGGCCGAGAAGATGTTCGATAGCCTGCAGTGCGACTTTGGCGGCGTCGCCCGGGCGTCGAAGGTCGAACACCGCTTCGTCGTCAAGAACATCTACAAAGAGGACGTCCATATCGCCGGCGTCCG
>JAEUIK010000097.1 GCA_016793185.1 Planctomycetaceae bacterium
CTTTCCCGTTCGTGGAGGAATTGATCAGCCCAATGATCGGATCAGGTGCGTCCGGATGAGCTTGCTGAAAGAGTTCCATTCGCGGGCGACTCGAGTAATAGCGAGCCACGTAGAGCTCGTCGCAGTAGATCCCGGGATCGATCAGTTGCGCGTCTTGTTGGAGCGCGGTGGCGAGCAACTCGTGCAGTTCGCTGGTGAGTTTGACTCGTACTAACTCGGGTCGCGCCCGTTCGGAGAACTTGAACTCAGGCCGGAGGATGGCGCGCGAAGGATCCTGAGTACGTTTAGGCGGATTCGACAAATGGACCGAGAGGAGCGCCTGAAACGGGTGATCGGCGACGAGGGGCTTGATTTCCTGGACGAACTCGTCGGCTGGCACGGCCAAAGCCTTCGCCAGAAAGTCCGCGCGCCGCCAGGCCGCGGCGAACGCGCCCTCCATGAGGAGTTCCTTCAGCGCCGCATACGATGGTTCGCCTCGGTCGGCGAGCGCGGCGTCGCGCGTGCGCAGCGACTTGAGGAGCTTGATGTACTCGTCAAGCGGAACGCCGACGTCTTCAGGATCGGCGTTTTGCTGCCGGCGGGCAATCTCGCGCGCCAGCTTCACGCTGGCTGCCGGTGGCTCGCGCATTCCCAGGATCTCGACCGGCAAGCCGGAGAGCAACGCGGAAAAGGGAGCCGTCGTCGTCTCGTGCCGGAGCGCCACGCCGCCGGCAGTGTTCATGATTTCGAGAATTCGCAGGCACTCGGGGGCCCGGGCGGCTGCCTCGATGCCGCATTCGATGGTCGAGGACAAGGCCGCCGGCTGATTGTTGGCCAGCAAGTTCAACAAATGCGCCAGCGAATCGTCGGGGGACTTCTGTACGCAGGCGGCCAGTCGATCGAGGTCCCAGTGCGTGTAGGCGTCGATCAGCTCCACCCATTCGGGGCGCGTCGTCTGGTCGGTCGCCAGCTTCGCGGCCTGTTCCAGGTCGGCCGCCGCCAGCTTGGGCAGTCCGACAAGTGCAGCCGCGTAGGCCCGATGCCAGTAGGCATTGGCCGATTCGGGCTGTTGGTGCACCAGGCGCTGGGCATACAACACCGCGCGGGCGCGATAGGCCTTGTGCAACGGCTGCCAGAAGTGCTCGGTCAGCAATCCCAAGTTGGCATAAGTGCGGGCCAGCGCGCCAAGCACCTCGGGCGACTCGCCGGGATCCTGCATCATAGCGTGTAGCTCGCGCAAGGCCGCGAAGTGCCCGGCCAGGCTGAGCGCGGCGAGCCGCTTTTCGACGGCCGGCGGCACAGCTCCGCTATCGCGCCGCGGGTTTGCTTTGCGCGAGAACTTGGCCTGGTGCAGAACCTCGACGAACTGCTCGCGCGAGGCCGTTTCGGCAAACTCCAGCGTCTCCAGCCAGTCAACCTTCTCGATACTGTATTGGGGTGGTGCGATCGTATGGAGCGTGCGGTGATTGCGCCCCTGACCCTCAATCACATCGATCTTGAGCTGGCCGGGTTCGATTTCAGTCTGTTTGAGATTTGGTCTGTCGTGGAGATCCAATTGATACCAACGAATGTTCGGATCGTAGGCACGGTCCCCGAGTTTCTCGTCGCGCGTGATGAGTTGATACTCGTCGCGCGCCGCGATCAGCAACGCCTGACGGAACAGTTCCGAATAAAAGACACCGCAGGCGGGATGCCGGAACTGCTTGCTGACGGGGTCGATCCCGCGCAGACAGAAATAGTCTTCGATCTTGGGTTCGGGTTTTGCAGCAGTCGTGGCGGGCTCGTCGGCCGCAGCGGCCGCTGCCCAGGTGACGCTCGCCAACCCCATGCCGAGGAGTGACCGCAGCCAGCTCGCGGGAATGATT
This sequence comes from Planctomycetaceae bacterium, assembly GCA_016793185.1. Lineage (GTDB taxonomy): Bacteria > Planctomycetota > Planctomycetia > Pirellulales > JAEUIK01 > JAEUIK01. The sequence continues at coordinate 1,845 of JAEUIK010000097.1, forward strand.
CGACGAAGCAAGGGATCGCCCTCCTGAAAGAATGCCCCGGGGATCTCGGACTGCGCCCGGCGGACCGGCGCAGGACCGAACCGCCGTTCCTTCGAGTGTAACCGGAAGCGCGGGGATTGCGCGCTCGAATTGCCAGCGGTTGGGCTACTCGCCCCGCCCCCCCAGCTGGGCCAGGAATTCCGCCATCTCGCCGGCTGCATGCGAGTTCCCCTGCTGCCGAGCGGCTACGATGCCGTTGCGCAAGAACGTCCGGGCCTCGTTGGTACGCTCCAATCCGGCGAGCTGCTGCGCGGCCATGAAATAGGCCGGCACATAGGGAGGCTCGTCGCGCGTCAGCCCGGCCAGGAGGTCGAGGCTGGCGGCGTGCTCGCCCGACTTCTCCAGTTCGAGAGCCAGCCCATAGCGGAGGAATGCATCGCCGGGGTCGTCGGCCAGCAGGGTTTCGAGTTGTTCGCGGCGGGTCGGTGTGCTCATGGAGTCTCGCAGCAGCCGTCGGGTTCGTCGGAATCACACGGTCCTGCGGGGCCGGTGCGCCACAGGGGATGCGCCTCACAGGGGAAGTACCGCTCGACCACCTCGATGAACTCGGCGACCCGCGCGACGCGCGAGACGCGCGTCCGGAACTCGCGCGCGTGCGGACGTCCCTGCGCATAGCAGCAAGCGAACTTGCGCATCAGCAGCGTCCCCTTGGTCTCGCCAAAGCGCTGCACCACCAGGTCGAAGTGGTGCAACAGCAGTTCGCGCTCTTCGAGCGGCGTCAGGTCGGGCGGAATCGGCTCGCCGCGTAAGGCCGCCTGCACCTGGCGGAAGAGCCAGGGCTTGCCCAGCGCCGCGCGGGCGATCATCACGCCGTCCACGGCATAGTGCGTGAGCGCATGCAGCGCCTGTTCGGCCGTGCAGAGATCGCCGTTGCCGATCAGCGGAATCCGTTTGAGATACGGTTTGATCTCGGCAATCCGTTCCCAGTCGGCGCTGCCTTTGAAGAAGTCCTGCGCCGTGCGACCGTGGACGGTCAGAGCCGCCCCCCCGGCTTGCTCGACCACCTGCGCCACGTCGACGGCGTTGATCTTGTCGCGCGTGCAGCCGAGGCGAATCTTGGCGGTGACCGGCGTCGGCGCGCAGGCCGCCGCGACGCGTTCGACGATCGCTCCCACCCGGTCGGGCGTCTTCAACAAGTACGAGCCGCTGTGGGCCTTTTCGGTGACCTGCTTGACGGGGCAGCCGAAGTTGATGTCGACCACGCTCACCCGGAACTCGTGCGCCAGCCGCGCGCCGACCGCGGCCAACCGCGCTGGATCGTTGTCCCAGACTTGCACGGCCAGCGGACGCGCCTCGTCGGCCACACCCCACAGCCGGTCGGGCAGCTCGTTCTCGCGCTCTTCTTGCGCCAGGAAACCCAGCGCGCTGATCATCTCGGTCGCTTGCAATCCGGCCCCGCCGAACTCGCGGACGATCTGCCGATAGGCAAAGTTCGTGTAGCCCGCCATCGGCGCCTGCAGCACCGGCGGATCGACCTTCAGGGGTCCGATCCAGAAGGGCTGAATGGCCGCGAGGGGGCGCAGGGGATGTTCGGCAAGCGTCGGCATCATTCCCATTCAAGAGCATGGCCCGGCCGGTATCAAGGGGAACGGGGCGCGCGACGCGCGGCCGCCCGGCCCTGTCGCCCGCCGGGGCTCCGGCATACAATCGGCACCAGCCATTCCGGCCGTTCGCGGCCCTGCCGAATTCCACCCCCCTGCAGTGCTTATGAAGCCCACGTTAATCCCCGGCGTGACGGGCGAAGCCCAGAAGCGGATCGTCACCGAGAACCTGGTCAGCCATCACAATCCGCGCGGCCCCGCGGTGCTGGCGACCCCGTACCTGCTGATGATCATGGAGTGGGCCGCTTACAACGCGATCGCGCCGCACCTGGACGAAGGCGAGGACTCGGTCGGCGTGGGATTCGAGTTCCAGCATCTGGCGCCGACGCCGGCCGGCGCGACGGTCATCGCCAGCGCCACCGTCACCCAGATCGCGGGGATGATGGTCACGCTCGATTTCGAGGCCCACGACGGTCACGAAGTGGTTGGGCGCGGGACGCACGTGCGCGCGGTTTTGGATCTCGCCCGCTTCCGCAGGCGGCTCGAGCGGAAGTTTGGTCGGTAGTGCTTCCCGCGTCCAATTCGTAAGATGAATGGATGGATTGCAGCACCGCGTTAGAACGTCGCGAACGGATGGCACTGGCGGGCTCGGCGCTGGAGAGCTACCAGCTCGAGCGGTTGAACTGCCTGCTCGATCAGATTCTGCCGGCCAACCGTTTTTATGCCCAGCGGTTGGCGCAGGTGCGCCGACCGATTCGCGCCCTCGATGAGCTCGCCGCGCTGCCGTACACGTTCAAGGAATCGCTGCTGACCACGCCCGTCAGCCAGGGGCCCGCGCACCTCAGCGATCTCCATACCTTCGCTCGCGCGAAGTATGTTCGCTACCACCAGACCTCGGGCACGCGCGGGCGGCCGCTGCCGGTGCTCGATACGGCCGACGATTGGCGGTGGTGGATCGAATGCTGGCAGTACGTGTATGACGCCGCCGAGGTGCAGGCGCGCGATTGCGTCTTCCTGGCCTTCTCGTTCGGTCCGTTCATCGGCTTCTGGAGCGCGCACGACGCGGCAATCGCACGGGGGTGCATGGTCGTCCCCGGCGGCGGACTGAACACGCTGGGCCGCCTGGAGCTGATTCGCAGCAGCGGCGCGACCGTCGTTTGCTGCACGCCGAGCTACGCGCTGCGGCTAGCCGAGGTTGCGCAACAACATCACGTCGACTGCGCCGAGTTGGGGGTCCGCGTGCTGATCCTCGCCGGCGAGCCGGGGGGCTCGATGCCCGCCGTGCGGCAACGCATCGAATCGGCCTGGGGAGCGCGGGTCTTGGACCATGCCGGCGCCACCGAAGTGGGACCCTGGGGCGTCGGCGACGCGGCCGGCACGGGACTGCACATCATCGAAAGCGAGTTCATCGCCGAATTCATCTCGCTCGAGCATGGGGGACCCGCGGCCGAGGGCGAGCTGAGCGAGCTCGTGCTCACGAATCTGGGCCGCGTGGGCGCACCCGTCTTGCGGTATCGAACCGGCGATCTCGTCTGCCCCAGTTGGACCCGTCCCGGGCCGATCCGTTTCGTGCATCTCCCTGGCGGCATCCACGGGCGGGTCGACGATATGCTGGTGATCCGCGGCGTGAACATCTTTCCCACCGCGATCGAGCAGATCGTCCGCAGTTTTCCCGAAGTCGTCGAGTATCGGGCGACGGCCCACAAGGTTCACGAGCTGGATCAGATCTCGATCGAGATCGAAGATCGTCTGCAGCAGCCCAAGCGCGTGGCCGAAGAGCTCCGGTTGCGGCTCGGTCTGAAGATCGACGTCCGCTGCGTGCCGTTGGGAAGCTTGCCGCGATTCGAGGGGAAAGGCCAACGATTGATCGATCAGCGATGAAGCCGACCAGTCCAGCTCGCGGCGCCGAATCGGTTCCGGCCGCCGTGCGGAGTCGCATTCGAGCCGGCGCGATCACCGGTCCCACCGCCGGTCTGGCGCCCGGATATGCGCAGGCCAACCTGGTCGTGCTTCCCAGCGCGTGGGCCGCCGAGTTCGCGGAGTTTTGCCGGCGGAACGATCGGCCTTGTCCGTTGCTCGAGCAGACGGCCCCCGGCGACGCCTGCCCGCGCCAGGTGGCGCCCGAGGCGGACTTGCGCCAGGATGTTCCCCGCTATCGCGTGTTTCGTCGGGGCCAGGCCGAGGCTGCCGAGCCTACCGATATTCGCGGGCTGTGGCGCGACGACTTCGTGGCGTTCCTGCTCGGCTGCTCGTTCACCTTCGAGACGGCGCTGGTCGAGGCGGGCTTGCCGGTGCGGCACCTGGCTGAAGGGCGCAACGTGCCGATGTACGCGACCAACGTCGCCTGCCAACCGGCCGGTCGCTTTGCGGGTCCGCTGGTGGTGAGCATGCGGCCCTTTGCTCCTGAGCTGGTCGCCCGGGCGATCGCGATCACGGCCGAATTTCCCACGATGCACGGCGCGCCTGTCCACGTCGGCGATCCGGCGGCGTTGGGGATCGCC
>JAEUIK010000132.1 GCA_016793185.1 Planctomycetaceae bacterium
GTCGCAGCGCTGGAGCAGATTCCCGAGATGCTCGAGCGCAAGATTGCCACGCATCCCTGCCCGCAGCAATGGCAGGTCCCTTGCCCGCCCCACCTCGACGCCGCGCTCCGTGCCGGCGAGCGTTTTTGGACGCAGCTCGAATCGTTTGGCGAGGAGCGGCCCGTCGCCCCGCTGGCCGAGCTGGTCCTGGAGTTGTTCGGTCCGAAGCGCGAGCTGATTGCGAGCGATTGAGCGTTGCGCATCCCGCGCGGCCAGGACCAGCCGTATTGTCCAACGCATACTGTCGCACTCGTCGATGCCATCCCTGCGTGAGATTCCCGAGCTGGCTGCGTTGGACTCGCCGCGGTCGCTGGTGCGCATTCCGCCCGAGACCGACGTCCCGCTGACCGGGCGCGTGCGGCAGCTGATCGACACCTCGGAGTTTCGCCGGCTGGCGTCGGTCAGCCAGTTGGGGCTCGTCTCGCTCGTCTACCCCGCGGCGCTGCACACGCGGTTCGAGCATTCGCTCGGAGTGTATCGGCTGGCCTTGCTGTACCTGCGGCAATTGTCGCACGATCCGCGCTTCGCGGCCGCGATCCGCCCGGCCGACGCCGAGGTCTTTCTCGTGGCGGCGCTCTTGCACGACCTGGGGCATTGGCCGTTTTGCCATCCGATCGAGGATCTGCGGCTGGCCAGCGTTCCCCGGCACGAGCTCTTCGCCAACAGTTTTTTGCTCGAGGGAGAGATCGCCGACACCCTCCGCGACGATTGGGGAATCAACCCCCGCGACGTGGTGGCGCTGCTTTCGGAGCAGCCGCGCGACGCCCGCGGCAAGATCCTGGCGAGCATGCTCTCGGGCCCGATCGACATCGACAAGATGGACTATCTCCCCCGCGACAGCCTGCACGCCGGCGTTCCCTACGGGCGAAACCTCGATCAGTCGCGGCTCATCAACAGCTTATGCCTCAACGAGGCGGGCAACGGCCTGGCCATCACCGACAAGGGCAAGACGGCCGCCGAATTGGCCGTCTTTGCCCGCTATGTGATGTTCAGCGAGGTCTACTGGCACCATGCGGTGCGCGCGGCCACGGCCATGCTCCAGCGGGCGTTTTTCCTCGTGCATCGCGAGATGGACCTCGATGCATTGTTCCGGATGGCGGAACAACCGTTCATTGCCGAGCTGAAGCGCGCGGCCAAAGGCCCCGCCGAGGAATTGCTCGCGGGGTTATTCGGCCACCAGCGGCGCCTGTACAAGCGCGTGGGGCAATACAGCTTCTTCGAGCAAGAGTCGATTTACACGCGCCTCGCCCGGCAGCCCTATCCCTGGCTGGCCGCCTGCGCCGAGCAGTTCGCGCTGGTGGCCAGCACGGCGTTGGGACGCGTCGTCGCGCCGCACGAGATTCTCTTCGACGCTCCGCCGGTCGAGCGCGAAGTGGAGTTCAACGTCGAAGTCTACTTCCCCAAGGAGCGGCGCTATCGGATGCTGGGGGATGTCTCGCCCGTCGTGCGGACCTTGGCCAAGGAGCAGTTCGACGACTACGTGAAGCGCGTGCGGGTGTTCGCCCATCCGCGCATCGCCACCGAACTGCGCGAGCACCCGCGCCTCTCCGAGATTCTTGTCGAGGCGATCGATCGGATGATGTGAGCCGGCCCGAGCGAGCTGCGGCCGGCCTCGAAGAGGCCAGCTACAGGAATGCGGCTCAGCCGAAGATCGATCGCACCGGCTGTCCGTTCTCGACCAGGGCCACTGGCCGGTTCTGCGGATCGGGGACCCGCAGCTCGTGGTCGATCCCCAGAGCGTGATAGATCGTCGCCGCCAGATCCTCGGGCGTGACCGGATGATCCACCGGTAGCGCCGCGTCCTTGTCGGACGATCCATAGGTCGTGCCGCCGCGGACACCGGCCCCGGCGATCAGAGCCGGGAAGAGCGTGCTCCAGTGGCCGCGTCCCCAATCGCCGGTGGGCTGAGGGGTGCGCCCCATCTCGCCCAGGGCGACCACCAGCGTCTCGTCGAGCAGTCCGCGCTGATCGAGATCGGTCAGCAGCGTGGCACATGCCTGGTCGAACGTCGGCAGCAGATGATCGCGCACGTCGCGGCTATGGACGTGCGAATCCCAGCCATAGCCGTCGCAGCAGTCGTAATGCACGGTGACGAACCGCACGCCCGCCTCGACCAGCCGGCGCGCCATCAGGACCGATTGCCCGAACAAGTGCCGGCCATATTGGTCGCGCATCGCGTCGGGCTCACGTTTGATGTCGAGTGCCGTGCGAGCCTCGCCGGAGTTGACCAAGGCCAGCGCGCGCTGGCGAAAGCGGTCGAAATCGCGAGTCGCTGCCGCCTCGAAACCGCGCCGTGCATCGTCGAACTGCGCGAGCAGGCTCGTTCGCCCCTCGAGCCGGTCGACCACCAGCGGATCCCGGGCGAGCCCTTCGATCGCGAAGGTCAGCTCCTCGTCGCTGCAGGTCCGGCGATAGGGATCGTCCTTGAGATCGCGCTTGTCGACGCGGGTGGTCAGCGGGTTGTAGGCGCGGCCGAGCCAGCCCGCGTACTCGCCGGGGCGGATGTATTGCCCCTCCTGTTCAAGCCGCCCCAGCGCGTTCGGCACGACGGCATAGCTGGGGAGCGGGCGCGCGAGGCCGTCGGGACCATGCTGATCGAGGTACTCGACGACCGAGCCCATCGAGGGCCAGTCGCTGGGCGTGGGATTGAAGCCCCCGCCGATCGGCACCTGCCACCGTCGGCCGGTCTGGATGTAGTGGCCCGCCCCGCTGTGATCGTTGTACGAGTGCGTCATCGTGCGAATGACGCAGAATTTGTCGCTCGCCGCCGCCAGCTGGGGAAGATGCTCGCAAATCTGCAGCCCGGGCGTCCGCGACGCGATCGGCTTGAACGGCCCGCGAATCTTGTCGGGCGCGTCGGGCTTCATGTCGAACGTTTCGAGCTGGCTGGGGCCGCCGAAGAGCATCAGAAAGATGACGTTCTTGGCGCGGCCTTGGGGCGGGAGGTTGACGGCAGCCTGAGCCCGCAAGAGCCCGGGGAGCGAGAGCCCCAACAGCCCGGCCCCGCCGGCCTGGAGCAACTCGCGGCGCGAAAGTCCTTCGCAAACCCCGCGCGGACGTCCGAGAATGGAAAGCATGTTGATCGTCCCCTGTCAGCCGTGGGGCGGATCTCGCGACGGCTGGCCCGCCCGGCCCTGCTCGTGCCCCTCAATGTAGGGGCACGGCGCTAAAGTTGCCAGCATTTTCTGGGGAGGCTGGATGCGCCGTCAATGAGCCACTCGGTTCAGCAACCTGAGCAGGCGCCCCGTCCGGTTCAATTTCGAAAGCTCCGCTGGCTTCGCTCGCGGGAATCTTTCAGGCGGCCGGCGGAGAATTGATCGAGGCCGTTTTCTTTCCCTTAATCCTTGCTCTTCGGGCAAGGAACCACGTCAATGCACCCGCGACAACGAGCCATGGTGAATAAGACAACCAGGGCCGGAGATTTAGTGTCGGGTTGGACGGATCGCCAAACGTGGCGATGAATGTGTCGCGATTCGGTTGTCTTCCTTGAATGATTTTTCGATGCACAAGTAAGTTGGCATCGACAACGCCGTTCGTCCGACCAACGTTGCTAAAACGGCTGGCGACGTATTTCGAACGAATCAGCCCAGTCGCTTTGTCGGCAACATCGGAATTCTGATACCCGTACACCTGGCTATCGAATCCCGCGTGCTGCAGGTAAAGAACGTGATCAAACTCTTCGGAGTCGTGAATGGAGCCGTCGTGGATGTGGATGGTGGGAAAGTAAATTGAGCTGTTGTCGCTTTCGAATTC
>JAEUIK010000148.1 GCA_016793185.1 Planctomycetaceae bacterium
TGGCCCTCCGCCTCGCGCGCCGACAGCGTCGCGACGATGTGACCGCCATGCCCTTAGGGCTCGATACGCCCAGCACCCTCGGGATGGTGTTCTTCGTTCTGGGGCCCGCTTTCTTGTCGGCCAGGGGCGCCGGCTTGGAGGTCGACGAGGCCGCCCGACGGGCCTGGCAAATCGGCGTTTGCGCGATTCTCGTCAGCGGCGTGTTCAAGCTCGCCTGTGCAACCTGCGCCCATTGGATTCGCCTGCGAATTCCCCGGGCGGGGCTGTTGGGATCGTTGGCGGCGATCGCCCTGGTGCTGATCAGCTTCTTTCCGCTGCTGGAGATCACCGCGGCCCCGGTCGTGGGATTCGTTTGCCTGGCGATTACCTTGGCGACGCTTGTCGCCCGCGTGGAGCTCCCCTGGCGGATGCCCGGTGCGCTGGCGGCATTGCTGGTGGGCGCGGCGATCTATTACCTGATGGCGGCCACGGGGACCCTCGAGCATGTCCCAGCGGCGGCAGCCGTCGAGCCACGGTTGGCCCTGCTGCTCCCACGTCCGAATCTCGATTGGGTAGCGTCCTTCCGCGAATCGCTGCAGTATCTGCCGGTCGTGATCCCTTTCGCCCTGGCCACCGTCATCGGCGGCATCGACTGCACCGAAAGTGCCCTCGCGGCCGGCGACGAGTATTCGACGGGCAAAGTCGTGGCCGTCGAGGCCGTGGCGACGCTCGTCGCGGGCCTGACCGGCGGGGTGATCCAGACGACCCCTTACATCGGGCATCCCGCTTACAAGGCCATGGGAGGGCGCGCGGCCTACGTGCTCGCCACCGGACTCTTCATCGGCGGCGCCGGAATCTTCGGCTACTTCGCGCACATCTACCAGTTCGTGCCGCAGGCGGCGATCTTTCCCATTCTGATCTTCATCGGCCTGGAGATCACCGCGCAGAGCTTTCAGGCCACGCCGACGCGCCACTACCCGGCGGTTGCGCTGGCCTGCCTCCCGGCCATGGCCTACCTCGTGACGGCGTTCACCAATCCCCTGATCGAACCCCTCTTGGCAACCGGCAAGTCGCTCGAAGCGCAGCTCGGGCCGCTGGCCGTGCAATTGCAGTCGCTGCAGCTGCTGGCCAATGGATTCATCATCACCAGTCTGCTCTGGGCCTCGCTCCTGGCGGCGATCATCGATCGCCGTCTTGGGGTCGCCGCGCTCTATGCGGTCGTCGCGGCCGGCGCGGCGCTGTTCGGCATCATTCATTCGCCGGTTGCCGGCGGAAGCCTGGTCCTCCCCTGGCCATTGGGCGCGCCGCCGGAGGGTCCGCTCTGGTCGACCTATTACCTGGCGGGCGGCTACGCGCTGACGGGCGTCCTGCTGGCGGTGTGGGGCGCCTGGCTGGCGAGGACGTCTGCCCAACCAGGAACTCCACCGCGTCGCTAGTGCTTGAAGTGCCGGCGACCGGTGAAGATCATCGCCAGCCCGTGCTCATCACAGGCGGCGATTACTTCCGAGTCGTTGCGCGAGCCGCCGGGCTGGATGCAGCAGGTGATGCCGGCCTGGGCCGCGAGCGGGATCGAATCGGCGAACGGGAAGAAAGCATCGCTGCCGAGCGCGGCGCCGCGGGCGTGAGCGCCGGCTTTCTTGAGTGCGATCTCAACCGAATCGACGCGGCTCATCTGTCCGGCCCCGGCGCCGCGCAGCGTGGCGTCACTGGCCACTGTGATGGCGTTGCTCTTCACATGCCGCACGAGCGCCCAGGCGAATTTCAAGTCGCGCAGCTCGCTGGCGCTGGGAGTGCGCGTTGTGACGACCTTCCATTCGGCTTCGGGGTCGAGCTGGTTGTCGCGATCCTGCACGAGCATGCCCCCCGAGATGCGGCGGAAATCCCAACTTCCGGCCGCGGCGGCCGGCGGAACTCCCACCGCCACCAGGCGGACGTTCGCTTTCCACTTGGGTTTGGTCGTAAGAATCTCGATCGCGGCGGGCTCGAACGACGGGGCGACGATCGCTTCGATAAAGCGGTTCGGTTCGGCCAGCACCTCGGCGCTGGCCGCATCGACGGGGCGATTGAACCCCAGCACGCCGCCGAAGGCGCTTAAGGGATCGCCGTCGAGCGCGCGGCGCGTCGCCACGGCCAGCTCGGCGTGCGCGGCGGCGCCACAGGGGTTGTTGTGCTTGATGACCGAAACCGCGGGTCCGGCCAGATCGCGGACGATCGCCAACGCACTGTCGAGATCGAGCCAGTTGTTGTAGGAGAGCTCTTTGCCGTGCAGTTGCTGGCCGGCAGCCAGCGTGCCGGACCCTTCGCCGGAGAGCTTGTACAAGGCTCCGCGCTGGTGCGGGTTCTCGCCATAGCGGAGTTCGCTTTGCTGCACCAGCGGCAGCGTGATCCGCGGGGCGAGGACATCGGACGTGCCGATCTGCTTGGCGAACCACCCGGCGATGGCCGCGTCGTAGGCGGCAGTATGGGCGTAGGCTTCGGCGGCCAGCCGGCGGCGCAGTTCGAGCGACGTGCAGCCCGTTTGGCGAATCTCCTCGAGCACCGGTGCGTACTGCGCGGGGCTGGTGACGATCGTCGTGAACGCGTGGTTTTTGGCGGCGCCCCGCACAAGCGACGGTCCGCCGATGTCGATGTTTTCGATCGCCTCGTCGAACGCGACCTGAGGTTTGGCGACCGTCGCCTCGAAGGGATAAAGATTCACGACGACGAGCTCGATCGAGAGGATGCCCAGCTCGGCCAACACGCGCTGGTCCTCCGCCACGTCGTGGCGGCAGAGGATGCCGCCGTGGATCTTGGGGTGCAGCGTCTTGACGCGGCCATCCATGATCTCGGGAAAGCCGGTGTAGGCAGAGACGTCGCGGACGGGGATGCCCGCCGCTTCGAGATGGGCTCGGGTGCCGCCGGTGCTGAGGATCTCGATGCCGGCCGCCGCCAGCTCTCGCACCCACTCGGCGAGTCCCTGTTTGTCGCTGACGCTGATCAAGGCACGGCGGACTGGGGGCGAAGCGGACACGGCGGAGCTCCCGAACAGAACGACGCGAGCCGCACAGCCGCCCCCCCACGGGGCGCCGGCCGTGAGGCTCGACGCTCGAAAGCTCTTGGTTTACGGAAGTCGGGGCGGTCGGTCAACCGGCCCGCCCACACGCCGCCCGCTGTCTCAACCCTTGGCGGCGTCGAGCGATTCCTGCAGCCGGCTCTTCGGCTGGATGCCGAGGAAGCGGTCGACGATCTCGCCACCCTTGAAGACCAGCAGCGTCGGAATGCTGGTAATTCCGTACTTCTCCGCCCACTTCGACGATTCGTCGATGTTGACCTTGCCGACCTTGACGCTGCCGGCATACTCGCCCGCCAGTTGCTCGACCACTGGAGCGATCATCCGGCAGGGACCGCACCAGGGAGCCCAGAAGTCGACGAGCACGGGCTGCTGCGAGTCGATCACTTCGCTCTGGAAGGTGTCGTCGGTGATTTCGATGGCTTGTCCCATGTGCGTTTCTCCTCGATGTTCGCTGGCGCGGGCGACGACGTCCTGGGGGTCGTCAATCCGGCCGGCGGTTGCTTACTCAGTCCAGTCGGCCTGTCGCTCTTTCTCTAGATCTCTACGCGGGGCGGGTTCGCTCTATTCTCTGTTCGACGCAATGCGGCGGCGACCGCTGCCGAGAAAGGCGCGACCGTACAGCTTGCCCGGATTATAAGTTTGAGCACTGGGGTGTCAACGCAAGTCGTTTGCTGCCAAGCGTTCCGGTTGAGGTCGCAAACCACGTCTGAATGCGCGCTGACGGTCACCCGCCGGCGACGCTCCGCTTGGGACACCTCGTCGAGTCGCTCCCTGGCGGTCCAGGCGGTCGCCGCGAGGGGAAGGTCACGCGGAAAGTTTGGCACGCCGCGCAGCGATTCAGTACGCTATCGTCCCGCGCGGTCGGAGTCGCGCGACGTGCTGCGGAGTCCACCTCTGGGATTCACAAGGCGAAGGTCATGACTCCTGCCGAGTTTCGCTGTTATCTGGTCAATCGCGACGCCGAGAAACGAGTCACGGCCGAAGTAACGACGCTGCCGCTTGATCGCTTGCCGGCGGGCGACGTGCTGATTCGCGTCCAATGTTCGTCGCTGAACTTCAAGGACGCGTTGGCCGCCAGCGGCCGGCCGGGGGTCGCGAAGACCTATCCGCACGTTCCTGGCATCGATGCGGCCGGCGTGGTGGCCGAAAGCCGCTCGCCTCAGCTCCAGGTTGGACAAGAAGTCATCGTCACCGGCTACGACCTGGGGGCCGGCGTCTGGGGAGGGTACTCCGAATACATTCGCGTGCCGGCCGGCTGGGTCGTGCCGCTGCCCCAGGGGCTGTCGCTCCCCGAAAGCATGATCTACGGCACCGCCGGCCTGACGGCCGCCATGTCGCTCGAAGCGCTGATTGAACAAGGGATCACCCCCGACCGAGGCGAGATCGTCGTCACCGGCGCAACCGGCGGCGTGGGAAGCGTGGCGGTGGCGCTGTTGGCAAAGGCTGGCTACCGTGTCGCGGCCGTGACCGGAAAACCCGACGCGGCGGACTATCTCACGCAACTCGGCGCGACGACGATTCTCGATCGCGAGGCGGTCAACGATACCTCGGGCAAGCCGCTCTTGGCCGCCCGCTGGGCCGGCGCGGTCGACACGGTGGGCGGAAACACCCTGGCCACCATCATTCGCTCAACCGAGCGGCTCGGCTGCGTGACCGCGTCGGGCCTCGTCGGCGGTATCGAACTGCCGTTGACGGTGATGCCTTTCATCCTTCGCGGCGTGAAACTGGTGGGTATCGACTCGGCCGAGTATCCGCTGGCCCGACGGATCGCGCTCTGGAACAAGATGGCCAAGGAATGGCGGCCGGAGAAGCTGGAGCTCATGCTGACCCGCGTGGTCGGATTGTCGCAGCTCGCGGAGCCGATCCGCGAGATCCTGGCGGGCAAAATTCGCGGTCGCGTGGTGGTGAAGGTCGAGAGCTGACGGGCGGGCAGCGCAGACGATGTACGAAGTCTTCGAGCACACCGCCGATTTGGGCCTGCGCGTCCGGGCCGATAATCTGAATGAGCTGTTCGCCGATGCGGGGCGCGGATTGTTCGCGATCATCGCCGGCGACCTGTCGGGCGTCGCGGCGCGCCAGGCGGCGCAGGTCGAACTGGCGGGTGAGGAACTCGATTACCTGCTTTTTGACTGGCTCAACGAGCTGCTCTATCTCTTCGAATCGCGACGACTTCTGCTGGTGCAGTTCGCTCTCGACGTTACGGAACAAGGTTTGCGAGCCACCGTGGCGGGCGAACCCTGGGACCCTCAGCAGCGTCGTTTGGAACACGAGGTCAAGGCGATCACCTATCATGGGCTGCGCGTCGAGCAGCAAGCCTCGGGCTGGCTGGCCGAACTGATTCTCGACATCTAGCGTTGCCGGCGATGTGAGCGAAAGGTTGCCCCCCATGCCCAAGGAAGCCTATCGCGGACCGCTCGAGCGGGTGAACGATTACCTCTGGCGGATTCCCAAGAGCTACAAGCTGGGAATGCATGTCGACGGGCTGATCTACGCCGACGACGAGCTCATCAAGTTGATCCAGCGCGACCAGGCGCCCGAGCAGGTCGCGAATGTCGCTTGCTTGCCGGGCATTCAGCGCGCCAGCCTGGCCATGCCCGATATCCATTGGGGCTACGGTTTCTGCATCGGGGGCGTGGCTGCGACGGATCCGGCCGAGGGGGGCGTGATCTCGCCCGGCGGAGTGGGATACGACATCAACTGCGGCGTGCGCCTCGTCCGGACCAACCTCTCGGCCGAGGATGTCGCGCCTCGTTTACCGAACTTGATCGAGGAGCTGTTCCGGCAAGTCCCAACGGGCGTGGGGCAAGGAGGCAAATATCAGTTCACGCCCGAGCAGCTGCGCCGCTTGATGCAAACCGGCCCCGCGCTGCTGGTCGAGCAAGGGCTGGCCGCCGACGCCGATATCGAGCACACCGAGGGGCGCGGCCGGCTCGACGGCGCCGAGCCGGGCTACGTGAGCGACCGCGCCCTGGCCCGCGGCTACGACCAGTGCGGCACGCTCGGGTCGGGAAACCATTTTCTCGAAGTCCAACTCGTCGACAGCATCCACGATCGGGAGGCGGCCGCGGCCTTCGGGCTCGCCCCAGGGCAGGTGTGCGTGATGATCCACTCGGGTTCGCGCGGCCTCGGCTACCAGGTGTGCGACGATGCTTTGCACGACCTGCGAAAAGCCCCCGGCAAGTACGGCATCCATCTGCCCGACCGGCAGCTGGTCTGTGCCCCGGTCGATAGTCCCGAGGGGCGGCACTATCTGGGAGCCATGCGCGCGGCGGCGAATTTCGCCTGGTGCAATCGGCAGCTTCTGATGTGGCAGGCGCGAGAGTGCTTCGCGAACGTGTTTCAGAAAAGCTGGGAGGCGCTCGGCATGACACTGCTCTACGACGTCGCCCACAACATCGCCAAGCTCGAGGAGCATGACTGCAACGGCCAGCAGAAGCGAGTGTGGGTGCACCGCAAGGGGGCGACGCGCGCCTTTCCGCCGCAGCACCCGGAGCTCCCCGACTGCTTTCGCGAATCGGGCCAGCCGGTGATCATCCCAGGCGATATGGGACGCGCGAGCTGGGTGCTGGCCGGCCAGGAAGGGAGCATGCAGCAGACGTTTGGCAGCTGCTGCCACGGGGCGGGACGCGTCTTGAGCCGCACCGCAGCCGTCAAACAGTCCGAAGGACGCCGGATCGATCGCGAATTGGCCGGACAGGGCATCATCGCGCGGGCTCGCAGCTGGAAGGGGCTGGCCGAAGAACAACCGGCCGCCTACAAGGATGTCGACCTGGTCGTCGAAGTCGTCCACCGCGCGGGCCTGGCCAAAAAAGTCGCGCGCCTGCGCCCGATCGGCGTGATCAAAGGCTGAACTTCACTACTCACGCCTTCTCCCCGCGTTGCGGGGAGAAGGTGGCCGACAGGCCGGATGAGGGGCGGCGTGGGTTGGTGTCGCATCAACAACAGCGATGGAACGTCGAGAGCAGGGCGAAGGCCCCTCACCCTAACCCTCTCCCCGGAGTACCGGGGCGAGGGGATGGAGGAGCCGGCCTCGGAGAGGCCAGCTACGGAAGACGAATCACAACCCTTCTCCCCGCGTTGCGGGGAGAAGGTGGCCGACAGGCCGGATGAGGGGCGGCGTGGGTTGGCGTCGCATCAACAACAGCGATGGAACGTCGAGAGCAGGGCGAAGGCCCCTCACCCTAACCCTCTCCCCGGAGTACCGGGGCGAGGGGATGGAGGAGCCGGCCTCGGAGAGG
>JAEUIK010000154.1 GCA_016793185.1 Planctomycetaceae bacterium
CCCCAGAGGGCTCGAACCTCTAACCTTCGGTTCCGTAGACCGATGCTCTATCCAATTGAGCTAGGGGTGCCCATGCGACGAGGTTCGCGGAACTCCGTCGCAGAACGGCAATCGTAGCAAACCAGCGAAACTTGGGGTAGCCCCGCTCAAAAGCAGCATCGAACCAGCCGGCGCCCGCCGGCCAGCGCCAGCCAGGCTCCCCCTGCGCAGAGAGCCAGGATGGCACTCGAGGGTTCGGGGACGGCCGCCGCGGTCAGCGCCCGGGCCCCGGAGGGATTGAAGTTGTCGGCCCAGATCGTGTAGTCGGCCCCATCGATTTTGCCGTCCCCCGAATAGTCCCCCGTGGCAAAGCCGACGTTCGTGGTCCCGAGATAGTTATCGGCCCAGATGGTGTAGTCGGCCCCGTCGACGACGCGATCGCGATTGCCGTCGGCGGGGGCCGCCCATTGGACTTGGGCGAAATAGGCGCCCCCTTCGAGCGTCAGGTACAGCTCGCCGTCGCGTTCGACCGCTGCCGGCGAGGAGGTGACGTCGATCGGAAAAGTCGTCCCCGTGAGTTGCTTCCACCAGATATCGAACGAGATCGGACTCCGCATTCCCTCGATATAGATCCAGGCGTCGATGGGATCCGAGCCAGGGGGGCCGGCAAAGCCGCCGATGATGCCGCTGTCGGTCGCCCACAGGGCCTGTCCGGCGATGGGCGTGCCGTTGCCATCGCGCAGGATCTGCCGCTGGCCATCCTTCCAATAGACCACGTCGAGTTCGAGCTGGGCATTATTGATCACGTCGCTGGCACCCGCGATGAATTGCCCGTTGGGCGACACGCCGTAGGCCGCGGAATAACTGTAGTCGAGCACCGAATAGACGCCCGATACCCAGCGAACCGCGACCGGATGGGCGACCGTCAGATCGTTGGCCGAGCCGACGATGACCGTGCCATTTCCGTTGACCGCGCCGGCCCAGGCCGAACTGGCGTTGGTCGTGGCGAGGGCCGTGCCTCCCGTGCCGCTCGTCCACCGGTAAGCCGTCTGTGCGGATGTCCCGACAGCCAGGCCCGTGTTCGAGACGTCGCGCAGGCGCGTGCTCGGGAAGGGATCGCTCAGGTCCGGGACGATGGTGGGATTGGTGGGCTGGGTGCGCGACCAGACCGCCCCGTCGAGTTGGAAGGGGAGGGCCGAACCGGTCTTGTTGAGCGCGCCAACGATGAACCCGCCGTCCGGAGATATTCCGTTGGCGACGCCGGTCCGCGGCGTTCCTCCCGGGCCCGTGAGAATCGTGGGGGACACCACCGAGTTGGTGGAGATGGACCACATTGAGGCCCAGCCGGAGACGGAGTTGGTGCCGACCAGGACCGCCGTGCCGACAGCGAGCACGGCGATACCGGAGACATCGGCCGCGGCTCCCAGGTTGATGGCGCGCGGGGCCGCCCCTGGCGCCGCGATCAGCACCAGCAGTCCCAACAACAGGCGGAGTAGCGCCCCGTGGCTCAGTGGCCGTAATTGCATCAAGCTTTCCCTGGCCCGCGCTGACCGGCGCCGAACGGCGCAACGGCAACGACGCACAAACCGGACATGACCTGGCGCCCGAACTGCCTGGACTCGATCGCCAGTTCCCGCTGCGAACGCCGGGCCGCCACCCTGGTAGACCGAGGGAACCCTCGCACCTGGGCGTCGCTGGGGAGCTTCGAGTCTAGTTTAAGGCTTGCAGCACGACTACTGGCCAGGGCTGATTTGAGCCGCTCAGATACCAGTTTTGCAGCAAATCGTCCAGACGGGCGATGGTTTCGCCACTTTCGACGCGAATCTCGGCGTCCGCGATCTCAATCCGGTCGGCCCGGCAGCGCCGGCCCTCGTGCGGTTCGGCCGGGGATTCAAAGAGAATTTCGAGCGAATTCTGGATCTGGAGCCGATCGAAGGTCTCGTGGCCGTTATCAAAAAACCACAACCCGGCAGCGTAGCTAGCAACCGTTCGATCCTGTGTTCCCACCTGGACGGCATTGCCGACCAGGCGCACACGATCGACGGACTCCATGCGACGCACCGATCCTGCGCCCGACAGGAAAGAGATGACGAGCATGACGAGTGCCCTTGGGGCAGCCTCGTCTGTTCCGTTTGCAGGCGATTGCCCACGTCCCGCGCGGATTCTAGAAACTTGACCTGCGGATCGCAATACAAATGCTGAAAAACCCGCAAGCCTGCCCCGGGGATGCTGCGGGCGACCGACGCCCCACTAGGGCGACTCCCTACGGCGACGCGCACCAGCGCTGCCCAGCCCGGCGCGCTCACTTCGGCAGCGCGTCCTCCCACCGGTAGGGGAGCACGTCCGGTGTCACGCTGACCCCCGTCGTGAACTTGTAGGGATGGGGATAGCCACTCTCGTAGACGAGTTCGACGAAGAACGCCGTGTAGCCGGCGCTGGGGGGCGCGACGCTCCCCAGATAGACTCCCGGCGATTGCTCGGCGAGCCGCGTCGCCGTATAGGCCGGCCCAAGCGTATCGAGACGAAAGTCGCGGGCCTGGGGATTCGTCGCCTGCCACAGATTCACCTCGCGGGGGCGATCCTGCACTTCTACCCGCAGCGCGCCGTTGGACTCCTTGCGCCACGTGTAACGCGGGCGGGGCCGCCCGTCCATCACGGCCTGGCAAAACACCTGCAAGCTTTCGCGCGCGTCGCTGCCAGCCAGCGAGTGCTTGGCGTTGGGGACATACCGCAGATGCTTTTCGGGAGGGAGCTCGCCGTAATAGAACTGCGAATTGTCCGGCAGGAAGAATTCGTCGCCCGCGGCGTTGATCAAGTACTTGGGCAGACGCAAGCGGGGACGATCTCGGTATGCGTACGGATCCTCGATCGCCAGGACCTCGCCATATTCGGGCGTGCCGATCAGATTGGGAAAGATCTTGTGATTCACATAATCCTGCAGCGCGGGCGAGAAGAACCCGTAAGCTTCAAAATGGTGCCGCGTGATCTGCTGCGAATTGAGCGCGTCGATCACCAACGGCACGATCGCCTCGACTCGCGGATCCACAACCGCGGTGAGCCACGTGGTCCAGCCGCGTTTGGAACCTCCCGCCACCATGAACTTCTCGATCCGCGGCGCCTGGGCCTCGACGGTCGGCAAGAACTCCTGGACCGCGTCCATCGCCCGCACCGCGCTCTTGACCATGGCCAGGCGGACGAGCCACTCCTCGTCGCGGCTCTGGATATAGCGCACCCGGCTATAGGCGATCAGATCGTCCTCGGAGCGCCCCTGCTCGGGCGAGTCGGCAAAGCGGAGCGGCTGATTCGGGACGCCGCTCAACTCGGCGGTCATGCAATTGGCCCCCAGGGCCGTCGCCAGCGTCCGCTCGGCGGCCGCCGTGGGAGCCGGCGCCGCATGACTTCCCCCTCCGATAAAGAGCAAGGCGTGACTGGCGCGGGATCGAGCGGGACGAACGATCGTCAGCCAATGCGTCCAAACAGGGCGATCGACGTCCTTCGCGCTCCGCCAGGTCTGCGAAGTCAGTTCAAGCACATAGGTCGTCTGCCCCTGGCCGGGGTGGGTCGCGAGCAGCTTCCAGGCATAGCTCGCGTCGGGCTTGGCAATGTACCGATCGAGTGCGGTTTCGGCCGCGGACAACGGGCGCGGCCCGGTTCGTAGAACCACGCAGCCGAGCGCAATGAAGAGAGTGGCGGCACGAGCCCAACGTTGGCGCGACATGACATCCCCCCCGTGGCTTGGAACTGGCTTCGAGCCGGCTCCGACCCTACCAAGCCGCGGACAGGATTGCAAAATTCGGCGGCGAAAAACCGCGTCAGCGGAGCAGTTCGCTCACGCGGCCGCCGTCGCGGATATAGGCGGCCAGGGCCAGGCAGCAGGAATGCCCTTCCGCCAGGGCTTGCGGCACCGTCCAGTTGTACCACTGGCGAAAATTGGGGTAGACGTTCGGCTTGGCTTCGAACCAGCCGCGAATGATCTCTCCCTTGAGCTTGCTGGGGGCCGCCAGGATGTACTGGTTGCCGGGCTTATTCACCGCGGTCCATTGGTCGTTGCTGACCACGCAGGGCGAGTTGAACCAATGCGGCCCGTCCACATGCGGCGTCGGCTCGATGTAGTACTTGTAGCCCGACTGCTTGAGCATCTGGGCAAAGTCGTAGACATAGTGCCCCGGCTTGGAGTAGATGGACGTGTCGAGGGCAATCGAGCAGCGGGCGTCGATCAAGGGTGCAATGGCCTTCATCGCCTCCCACTTGGCTTGTCCGGCCGAAAGCGAGTCGAACTCCGGCGCGCCGTGCAGCGTGCCCACGTAGGCGATAATCTCGACCCCCGCTTGCGTGATCGGATAGATGGCCTCGGCGAAGCCCTGCGTGAACCAGTTGTTGGCGGTGCTCTTGCGGGCCAGCGAATAGGCGTCGAATCGCAGGCTCGTCTCGACCCAGCGATTTCCCATCAACTGCTTGCGGGGGCGGGCCTCGCGTCCGTGCGGCATCCACAACAAAAAGCGCCGCACCCCCTGGGCGATGATGGGCTTGAGCTGGGTGTTCACAAACCCTTGCCAGCCCGTTTGCGGCGTGACGAATTGCACGTAGCGGCGGCTCGAATCACTGCCCGAGCTGATGCCAAAGTAGCCGATGATCCGGTGCGCCTTGGACACGCGTGCTCCTCCCTGTCGCGTTGCGGCGAACTCTCCCCGACGCCCGCCCCGCGGCAGACCAGGGTCTGACAGCCGAGCATGCGCTCAGTTCGCCGAGCTGGAATTCCCATGACCCGCCAGGCCGCTGGCGTTCCCTGCCTGAAGCGCCCGTCGCGGTATTAGGTTCGTTCCGTCGCAATGCCGAGCAGTCCGGACACGGCGACTTCAAGCGTCGCCGGCTCCGGAGCGCGGCCAGCGCCCCTCCTGAGAAATGAAAGCAAGTCGCGAGTCATGGTGTCGCGGCGAGAAGCCGCGAGCTTATAGCGATTCTAAGCGAAACGCGTCAAGAATAGTCGCGCGAAAACCCGTGAAATCGCCAAATCCCCACGACTGGCTGGGGGGACGATAGCACCTGCGGCGGGGGCCGCGCTACCGCTCGGACGTCGGGCGATTCGCCTCAAACTGCCGCGCCCAGTGACCGTACTGCGGTTCGCCCATCCGAAACGAAAACACCGCGTCGGGCAATGGCTCGCCGTACTGGCCAGTCGACGGGAC
>JAEUIK010000286.1 GCA_016793185.1 Planctomycetaceae bacterium
AGTCCCGAGCCCGACCCACGCAGCCCCAGCCGATCCAGCGAGTATGCCCGACGCCGAGACACATCCGAGCAGCGACTCGCAGGCGTGGGCGCGCTCGCTGGTGCGACCGCTGTCGCAACGCTACCTGCTGGTGTTCGCCGCGGTCGCCGCGCTCGTGCTGATCGATCAGGCGATCCTGCAACCCTTGCTGGTGCAACTCAATTTCTATGCGCCGGTTATCAACGTGGCCGGACGCCAGCGCATGCTCAGTCAGAAGTTGACCAAAGACGTTCTGACGTTGGTCGCCACAGGGGAGAGCGCGTCGAGCAACGTCCGCCGCGACGAACTGCGGTACACGCTGGCGCAGTGGACGCGAGCGCATCGGGCTTTGCTCGAGGGAGACCCAACCCCCCGAACCGCTCCCCTGGACCGGTCGATTCGAGCCGAGGTTGCCCGCCTTGACCCGGCGCTCCGGTCGATGCACGCCGCAGTCAACGAGATTGCCGCCGGTGGGCAGCCCGCCGATCCGGCTCGCTTGGAGCGGGCCGTCGCGGTCATTCTCGAGCAAGAACCGATCTATCTTCGCGGCATGGAGCAGGTAGTTGCAGGTCTGGAGAAGTCGGCCCAGGCGCGCGTGGCCTGGCTGCGCAGGTGCGGACTGGCCCTCATGCTGGCAGTCCTGGTGCTGCTGGCGGCGGTGTACTTCCTGGTGCTGCAGCCCGCGGCCAACCTGATCCGCCAGCAGGTCGAGCAGCTGGCTCTCAGCGACCTGAGGCATCGCCAGCTGGCCGAGATGCTGGGCGAAGCGCGTGATGCGTTGGAACTACGCGTTGCTGAGAGGACCAGCGAGCTGCAAGAAAGCAACGCCGCGCTCGAGCGCGAAATGGCCGAGCGTCAATCCGCGCAACTCCGCCTGCGCGAGCTCTCGAACGAGCTTGCCCATGCAGCGCGGGTGACCGCGCTCGGGCAGCTCGCCACGGGACTCGCGCACGAGATCAATCAACCGCTGGCGACCGTGGCCAACTACGCCGGGACCTTGGAGCTGGCACTGGAGAAGCAGCAGCCGCGCAGCGCCGAAGCCGAAAACCTGGCCGCGCAGATCAAGCGCGCCGCCCTGCGCGCGGGAGCAATCGTCCGCCGCATGCGCAGCTTTGCGCGCCGCGGTGCTGTGCAACAGGCCGCGGTCGATCTGAACGAGCTGGTGCGCGAAGTCTCTGAGCTGTGCGGCCCCCAACTGCGCGAGGCCCAGGTTCAGCTCGAGCTTGATTTGACAGAACTGCCGGCGCTCACTTGGGCCGACGCACTGCAGATCCAGCAAGTGCTGGTGAACTTGATTCAGAACGCCACGCAAGCGATGGTCGCCGCGGCGTCTGTTCGGCGGGAGCTCCAGATTCGCACCGTTGCGGACTTCGGCGAGATTGCCGTCAGCGTGTCCGATACCGGTCCGGGGTTTGGGGCCGACGGCAGCGAGAAGTGTTTCGATTCGTTCTATTCGACCAGGCCCGATGGTTTGGGCCTGGGGCTGGCCATCAGCCGCTCAATCATCCAACAGCACCAGCGCGAGATGTGGTGCGAGAACCGCCCGGGCGGTGGCGCCGTCGTCGGTTTCAGCCTGCCCTCCCTCCCTGCGCATGATACCAGAACCGAACGACGCACCGACCGTGTATGTGGTTGACGACGATCGACCGCTGCGCGACTCGCTCGTGGGATTGATCAAGGCGATGGAGTTTCGCGCGCTGGGGTTTCCTTCGGCGGCGGCCTTTCAGCGATTCTACCGCCGCGACTCGCCGGGCTGTCTCGTGCTCGACGTCCGGATGCCGGGCCTGGGCGGGCTCGAACTCTACGCGCAGCTGCTCCAGGAGGGGAAGCGACTCCCGGTGATCTTCATCACCGCGCACGCCGACGTGCCGACGGCCGTGGCCGCAATGAAGACGGGGGCGGTTGAGTTCCTGGAAAAGCCCTTTGAACGCGAGGCCTTGCGCGCGCACCTGCAGAAAGGGCTGGCGCTCGACGCCGAGTGGCGCCGGCATGCAGCTGAGTTCTCCGCCCTCGATCAACGCATCGCACGCCTGAATGAGCGAGATCTGGAGACTCTGCAGTTAATCCTGGCCGGTGCGTCGAACAAAGTTATGGCCGCGCGGCTCTTCATTTCGGAGCGAGCCGTCGAAATGCGCCGCGCCGCCATCATGCGCAAGGTTGAGGTCCAGTCGCTGGCAGAACTGCTTGAGCTGGCCATCACCCATCGCCTGGCGGCCGAAGTCGCCGCGGTCCGCACGCATTCGCGGCTGCTGTAATCTGCCGCGGCAAGGCCGAGCCAGTCCTCGGTGACTGTGAAGCCGCTCTCGCCATCCGTAGTCGGCCTCGGTGAGGCCGATCGATCGTCGTCGCCCGCGCCGCGAACGGCGCACTGTTTCTGCTGGGCGTTGTCGTGCGAGAAAGTCGCCCAGGTCACTGTTCTCGGCTACCGAAAGTGCAACGATCGGGGTCACGAACCGCCGACAGCGGCCCGCATTGAGGCGCCATGCCCCCCAGGGCGAATGGTTCCCGGGGGCATTTCATGGCATACTGTGCGCGGCTCCGCGGCGAGCCATCAGGGGTGCTCGAAGGTCGGAGTAGCGAGTCGTCCGATGCCGGAGAGGAAAACAAAGCCCACGGTCAGGAGCAAGGCGCTGGCGAGTAAAGCGCGCCCCTCCGCTGGCGCTGTCCAGGCGACATCGAAAGGCGTCGGCAGGCGTTCCGTTCGCCCCGCAGCGCGGCGTTCCGCGACGAAGCTGGCCGTGCCGTTGGCCGACAAGTTAGCCGGGCCG
>JAEUIK010000316.1 GCA_016793185.1 Planctomycetaceae bacterium
TTCGCACGACATCCGACCAGGCGCGCAGGAGTGGGCGCGCTGGCAGGGCTTTCATCGAGTCGAGGAGTTGCCGCAGGTGCTCAATCCCCCCTGCGGCTATGTGCTGAACACCAACAGCGGGCCGCAGAATGTCTGCCCCGACGTCGCTCCTCAGGCAGCCGACTATCCCCCCTACATGATGGGGCAATCAGCCAACGCCCGCTCCAAGCGGCTCTCGTCGCTGTTGGCGGCCGACGAGTCGATCTCGCCGGACGAGGTGCGCGCGTATGCCGCCGATAACTACCTGATCGCGGCCGACGTGTGGGTGCCCCGGCTCGTCAAGCTGCTGACGGGAGTGCCCAGCGATCATCCGCAGCACGCCGCGGCCCAACAAGCAGCCCGAGTCCTCGAACAGTGGGATCGTCGCACCGACGTTGATTCGCGCGGGGCGGCGCTCTTCGTGCGGCTCGCGGCCAATACGCCCCTGTTGGAAAAGCTGGCCGAAAGCGGCGAAGCTCCCCAGGAACTCGTCGACGCGGTGTTTCGAGAACTGGCGGAGACCCGCGCGCAGCTCGGAGGGCTCGACGCCCCGTGGGGCGACTATAGCCGGATTCGCCGCGGCGACCTCGAACTGGCCGTGGCCGGCTGCGGTTTCCGCGAGCCGCGGCTGAGTCCCTTCATCGCCCTGCGACCGACCTATGGCGCCGTCAACCAGGGGAAGCGCTACGCGATGGTCGGTTCGAGCTATGGCATGATCGTCGACTTCGCCGAGGGCGTGAGCGCCGTATCGTGCCTCCCGTTCGGAGTGAGCGAGCATCCGTCGTCGCCGCACTTTGCCGACCACCTGCCCCTGTATGCCCAGGGTAAGTTCAAGCCCGCCTGGTTCGAACCGGCCGAAATCGCCGCGAACAAGGGGACCGAGATCGTGCTGACGTTGCCCGCCAGGTGACCGCGCGGGGGCGACGGCCGCTTTATCGCGCGGCGCCGCCGCGCACGCGGGCTGTATTCCCCGGAGCGGCGGCCTCCGGGGTCGCCGGCCCGGGAACGATTGTCTCGCGCTCGAGGCCTTCGGGCGCCGAACGCGCGACCGTGCGGAGGTGCTCGACAAGTATCCGCTTCAACTCGCAGATCGTCCGCTGATCGCGGAGGATCTCGCTGTGCGTCGCGGGCACCTCGACTTCACTGATCGACGCCGGCTCGCGCGCGCTGGCAACCGGCACGACACCGTCGGCCGGGCCGCCGTGGACCATGGTCCGCCCCGTGCCGACGATCGAGTGGACTTTGACGCAAGGGCTGTAGCGCAGATCGCGAAATCCTTGCAGCACCGTGCTCGAGGGTTCGAGCAGGTCGATGCTCGTCGGCGGACGCTTCGGGGCGGTGGGCTGCAGCAGCCCTGGATTGTCGACGACCACCTGCTGCATGCCGGCAACATTCTCCGGCGGCAGTCGCACGCAATGCGACGCCGCGCGGCCCACCAGGCGATCGGCCCACGGCGATCCCTCGTGCGGAGTGGCGATATAGACGATCCGAGTGATTGCCGGAGAGGGTTGAAAGAAGACCGCGCGGGCGAGCTTCATGCGCACCTCGTCCGACGCACGCAGCTCGGTAAACGGGCGGGTCGCCAGCCGGTCCCACAGCACCGTGCCGCTATCGGTCACCTGGAGCTTCGAGACGAGTCCGCCCATGCTGTGCCCGACGATCACCATCTGCGACAGCGCCGGATCGCAGCCGGGAAAGTCGGCCACGGCGCGGGCCAGTTGCTCGCGGAGCCCCGCGGCCGCTTCCAGGACCGCGCCCCCCGTGGGATAGCGGAACCCCCAGATCTCGTAGCGCTGGCTGAGCACCGCGTCGCCGCGGATCTCGTTGGCCATGTCGAGATAGGTAAGCGGCTCCGACAGCAGCCCATGCACGAAGATGATCGGGATCTTGCCGCGCTCGTGCGGCCCCAGCGCGGCCAGGCGCACGGTATCGTCCGGCTGCAGGAAGTCGCGCACCGGGCTGAATGTGGCAAAGTGATGCGCGTATGCCAAGGGAGCGCTGATGTCGGTCGCCAACGGCACGGGGCAGCCGCCCACGTCGGCGTTGTGGGTCAGGAACGGATCGTAAAACTCGAGGATCGGCGTACACCCCAACGCGGGCAAATCCACCGCGCCTCCTGGCGACTCGAGAACGCCCGCCGGCCGGTCCGCGCTCACCTGCAACAGCGCCGTCAACGCAAACGGTTGACCGTCGGGCACCATGGGGGTGCCACGGCCCTCGCGCCGCCGGGCCACAACCGGAACGCCCCGGCCCACGGTCCGATAACGATGGGTCAGTCCGGGGTCGTCGTATTCGCCGACCGGAGCAAAGTGGCCGAGATCGGCCGTACACCACACGTTACTGTGCACGACGACCGGCACGCGAAGCTTTCCCTGCGGGAGCTCGACGGCCAATCCCGACGCCGGATCGAAGCGTCCAAATCGCTGCGACGAACGCAGCAGCCTGAGCAGGCTCGACTGATAGAGCGATTCGATCCGGCCGCGGGCGTCGCGGGCGCCGGCGTCGATCGTCGGATCGCACGAAAGATCCCAGGTGACCATTGTTGCGCCGAAGAACCAGTCGACCGACCGGCACGACCCCTGGCGCTCGGCGAAGTCGCCCGAGGCATAGTACGCCTCGGCCAGGCTCAGGCGTTGCTGGAGGCCCAGGCTTCCGTCATTCACCAGGCGCAGGCTATCGCAATCTTCTCCGGGCCGATCGACCGTTACAGTCCGTTCGACCCGTTCCCAGGCGACCAGCAGCGGTTGCGGCCGCGCGAGCTTCGGGCCGGCAAGCCAGCCACCCTGATGGCACCCGGACAGGGCAAGCAGTGCCGCGATCAGGCCGAAACGCCGCCCGCGGAAATTACACCGCCAACGCGCGCGCCGTGCTGGAGCAGGCGGCTGTGGTTGACGCCAGGCAGTCATGGAGCAAGGCTGCCGGAGGGTGCGGGTGCAGGTGAGAGACCTCGACTAACTCTTTATCGAGTCATTCGGGTTCCGGAATTGCCCACGAGCCCAGATGGTGCATGTACTCCGCGTGTGCCGGAGATGCGGGTCGGCCAAAGGGTGCCGTTTACGCCCGACGCGCGTTGCTGCAGCGCACCGCAGCACCCGACGGCAGCCAAAACCGTTCCGCCTGCTAGGCGGCTCGCCGCTCGCGCACCGGATCGTCGGCCTGGAACAAGTGTCGTTCGCTGAGCCGCTCGAGGGTCTGCTCCACCATTGCGAAGCGCCCGAGCAGCTCGCTGAGCTTCTCGTCGGCGTCCAGTCGTCGGGCCGCGACATGCCCGAGCACGTCGGCTCGGAGCCGGGCGAGTTTCGCCCAATACTGGCGCAATTCCGTGGTCGCCAGCCCCCGCTCGCCGGCCTGGCGAATGGCGTCGAGCTCAAGTTCGGCCAACATCTGCGGATAGCGAGAAGCGCCGGGAATTCGCATGCGGCGGTACCACCCCCAGGCGAGCAGCAGGCCGCACGTCGACGTGCCGATGATCCCCTGCAACCCTTCGAGATTCTCCAGCATCTCGGCACGGATCAATGGCCGGTGGCGGTCGAGGTAGGCGATCGTCCCCGCATGCAGCGGACAGTCGAGCGTGTCGGTCAGCCGCGCCGAGTCCAGGTGCGGAAACCCGGCTCGCCGGGCGAAGTCGCTCTCGAAGACGATGGTCAACAAGCGTTTGACCGCGGCCGCCGAAACATCGTGCCGGCCGACGACCACGACCTGGCAGCCCACGGTATGCAGGTCCCGATCGGGGACCGGAGGCGCGGCGCTATAGGTGTGCCGGGGAATGACGATGTCCTGAAAGGCGTGATCGCGCAGCCGTAGCGCGTCGCCAAGCGGGACCTCTACCAGGTGGTAGCCTCGTTCGCCGGCCAGGATATCGCCGCGCGGAGAGGGGAGCGGCGCGACATCGAACACGACGTCGGGGAGCTCCGCGGCGGGGAGCCGGGTGCACTCTTCGGCCTGCAGGTCGACCACCTCGAAATCGCGCCCCGGTTGCAGCCGCAAGAAGTTCAGCACCGACTGGCTGAACATTCGAGTCTCGCTTCCCGGTCGCCCCAGGGCGATCCGTCGCCCGCGCAACTGATCGGGCGTGGCGGCCGTGATGTTGCCCCGGGCAAAGACGTGCAGCGCTTCGCAGCTGGCGGTGGCGACCTGGCGGATCTCAGGTTCTTCGCGCGCCGTCCCCGAGCGGACCAACGCCACATCGAGTTCGCCGCGCTTGAGAGCGTCAATCGTCGCTTCCGAGCCAGTCGCCCGGATGAAGTTGAGCGTCAGGCCGCGCTTGCGCGCTTCATCGGCCAGGAACTTGGCGAGGGGGCCCGGAGTGCTCCGCCCATAGGCCAGGCACGTCCGCAACTCGAGCCGTTCCTCCTCCTGACGGAAAACTATCAAACCGCCGACGGCCACGGCGATCGTGGCCACGATCAACAGCGCCAATTGCCGGCGATCGCCAGTGACCTGGCGGGCGAGCTTGCGGACTTCCAGACGCGACATGTTCTGCACCCGAGCGCGAGCGTTCCGAGGCGGGTTACCCGATCAGGGTGGGAAAAGTAGGCGAAAACGCGACTTCGGGTCAATCGCGGCCGCCCCGCCCGACCTGCGAACTTGGAATTGCGTCGAAGTGGCGATCGCCGGTACGATGCCGCCCCCCTGATGGGCTGAAGAGTCGTTGCGCGTCGTCGGAGGCGCGACGCTCGGGAACGAACCAACCAATCTCACCGCGGGTGCTAGCATGCAATCACGTGGCAACTGGGCGCGGCTTGTCGTGGTGGCTGCCGCTGGATTCTTTGTGTCGGCGGCGCACGCTCAACAGCCGGGTGGGCTCTTCGCGCCCCCGCCGGCCAACCCGGAAGTCGCCATTGTCGAGCAGGCCACGAATGTCCTCAACGAGGTCATGGCGATTCCCGCCAGTGCGATTCCACGCTCGATGCTGGCCGACGCCGAAGGAATCGCGATCATTCCGGGACTGCTTAAGGGGGGATTCGTCATCGGTGCGCGCCACGGACGAGGCGTCGTCGTCACGCGCGCTAACGGCGGCTGGACGGCGCCGGTCTTCATCTCCATGACCGGCGGAAGCTTTGGCTGGCAAGCCGGGTTGCAGTCGATTGACGTGATCCTGGTCTTCAAGACCAAGAAGAGCGTTCAGAATCTCATGAATGGCAAGTTCACGATCGGCGCCGACGCCGCGGCCGCTGCGGGGCCCGTGGGTCGCGAAGCCTCGGTCGCCACCGACGCCCGCTTCCGCTCCGAACTGTACTCCTATTCGCGCAGCCGCGGGCTGTTCGTGGGGGTGGCGCTCGATGGATCGGTGATCTCGATCGATGGCGCCGCCGACAATCGCTACTACTACAACGGCGTTCCGCCGGTCGATCCGACGCAGCCCAAGTCGCTCCCCCCGTCAGCGATCAAGCTGCTGGAGACGATCGCCAAGTACACGGCACCCGAGGCGCAACCCACGGCGCCGGGCGCCCCGCAGCCCGCGGCGGCGGTTGCCGATCCGAACGGCCTGCCGCAAGTCGCGGCCGAACTGGGCGCGGCATCGCAATCGCTGTACCGGATTCTCGATCCAAACTGGCAAAGCTACCTGGCCCTGCCGGCGGATCCCAATGCCGACACGGCCGCCTGGGCGAAGGTCGTGACGCGTTTCGAGACGGTAGCCGCGAATCCTCAGTACCAGGCCCTGACCTCGCGCCCAGAGTTCCAGCAGACCTATGGACTGCTGAAGAGCTACACCAGTCTGCGCTCGACCGCCGCGACGCTGACGTTGCCGGCTCCTCCTCAATAGCGCTGGAATCCGCTTCGCCGCGGTTGGCTGGCCGCGGCGCGCGATCGAGGGCGAAACCATGCTCCGGCGACTGGCGGTCCTGATCGCAGTTGGGGTGGCGGCGCTCGCGCCGTCGTCCGGCTGCCAGCGGATGTCGGCGCCGATGGGCCTGCTCGAGGAGACGGCCCCGCACGCCCATCTCTCGTCGCAAAAACTGCGGACGCTCGTGACCGACTACGTTCCGGTTTACGCGCTGCAGGTCGAGGCGAGTGCCGACCAGATTCTCGCCGAGGCGACCGATCCCGCGGTTCGCCGCCACGCGCTCTTGTGGAAATCGCAGGGGATCGGGGCCTGCTTTCGTGCGGCGGCGCGTCCCGATGCCTTGGCCGCGCTCACCGACGTGTGGGTGCTCGTTCGCCAGAGTAGCGATTACTTCGCGCGGACGGCGGGCGATCCCCCTTTGGGGCCCTGGCAACCCGCGGCACTGGAGACCTGCCGACGCCTGGAAGAGCCCTTGCGGAAGATCCATGCCACGCTGGGCGAGGAGCTGCACTTCGGCGAGAAGTTCGTCGCGGATTTCGCCACCCAGCATCCGATCGACAGCCTGTACTTCAACCGTGCCTCGATCGCTACCGACTACATCGAGTCGCTCAAGCTGCCGACTCCCGAGCTGATGGACGTCGTGGGAGGGCTGAACGAGAATATGGCCGACATGCGGAAACTCTCAGCCTTGTACGCGGACTTCCTTCCCAAGCAGGCGCGCTGGCAGGCGGAACTGCTGCTGATCGACAGCCTCGCGCAACAGCCTGTCGGCGCCGCG
This sequence comes from Planctomycetaceae bacterium, assembly GCA_016793185.1. Taxonomy (GTDB): domain Bacteria; phylum Planctomycetota; class Planctomycetia; order Pirellulales; family JAEUIK01; genus JAEUIK01. Next base: position 6,585 of record JAEUIK010000316.1, read on the forward strand.
CTCAGCGACCTCTCTACGGCTGCCAAGGCGGCGGAGCGTGCCGCGGCCACGGCCGAAAGGATTCCGGCGCTGGTCGAGCGCGAGCGGCTGGCGGCGCAGCAGATCGTCGGTACCGAGCGGCAGGCCGCCTTCCAGGAAATCGAACGCATGCGCGTCGAGACGCTCGGAACCCTCCGCGACGAGCGCGTCGCGGTGCTCGCCGCGCTGCGTACCGAGCGCGAGCTGACGACGGCCGCGGTCGAGGCCGCGGCGCAACGCTCGTTGGCCGCGTTTGACGAACGGATCGCCGCCCGCGGCGCGCAACTCGCGGAACAAAGCGAGAGACTCGTCGGGCGCGTGTATCAACGCGCGGTGCAATGGGGCCTCATTGTGGGCGTCGTCGCGGTCGGGCTGACGCTGCTACGCTACTTGCGGCCCAGCTCTCGCCCCGCCGCGACCCAGTTGGCCGAACCGCCGGCGCCGCGCGGTCCCGAGCTGCAGACCCCGCAGCGTCGGCCTCCTCGGCTGGTGGCCTGAGCGGCGCTCGATTTGCCGGCTTTCTCCAGGGCGATCACTGGAAATCGCACTCGAGAATCGAGCAGTCGTCGTCGAGAGTCGGCGAGCCATTGAGCTCGACGCAATGGGCGAGCACGTCATCCAGGGGCGAGCCAGCGCCCGTCTGTCGCTGGCCGAGGTACTCGAGGTACTCGTCGAGGGTCCACATCGGGCCGTCGGCGATCTGGATCTCGAAGGCGCCGTCGCTGAAAAGATAGAGTCGGGCATAGGCCGGCAACGTGACCTCCCGCGACTCGAACTCGAGGTCGAAGCCAAAGCCCACCGCCGGCCCGTCGGATTCGAGCTGCTGCAGCGTGGCGGTTTCGCGGGTGTCGCCCGCAAAGAGCGCCGCCGGCGGGTGGCCGCCCCCCGCGTAGCGCAGCTTGCGCGTGCTGGGCTGAAACACGCCGTACCAGATGGTGAAGTACTTGCCATCGTGGCGATCCATGTCGAATGCAGGATTCAGCCCGCCGATGACTTGCGAGGGCTCGCGGAAGTCGACGTTGGGGAGACTGCGCGAGCTGATGACGTTCATGGCCGAAACCGACATCAGCGAGGCGCCGACCCCATGCCCGCTGACATCGAGCAGATAGACCGCAAAGTGGTCGTCGTCAACCCAGTGATAGCCGAAGGAATCCCCCCCGAGCTGCGTCGACGGAACGAACCGCCAGTCGGTCCGGATGGGTCCCGTCGTCAGCGGCGCCGGCAGCAGTGAGCGCACGTACCGCGCTGCCTGGTCGATCTCGTCGGCCAGGTGCTTGCGGCTTTCGGCCAGGCGGCGATACGCCTCGTTGCGTTCCAGCAGCGCGATGTAGCCGCGCGAGTGATAGCGAATGCGGGCGATCAATTCGACCCGGTCCGGCAACTTGACCAGGTAGTCGTTGGCCCCGCGCGCGAAACTCTCGGCCTTGATGACCGGCTCTTCCTTGGTCGAGAGGACAATCAAGGGCACGTCGCGGGTCTTCGGATTCGCGCGAAAGAA
>JAEUIK010000325.1 GCA_016793185.1 Planctomycetaceae bacterium
CCCTTCACCCGCTTTCGACGGCGCACGTTCGGCGGAATGGACCTGGTAGGGCTCCTGGGCACCGGGCGAGGGCCCTGGCGGCGGGCGGCGCAAGCCCGACGGGTAACCCTAGGCGAGCGGAGCGAAAAGAGGTAAAACACGTAAGGGTCACGAGATGAATTCGCCGCGCTGCCGGCGGAGCCGTTCTCACTGCGCGAATTGTTCCCGTGGGCGAAACGTTCCCTGGGGGAAGCCATGTGCGTGAAACGAGCGCGCCCGCGGGGGCGCGTCGAGTTCTCCGCCGCGGTGCAGCAACGAGCTTCACGGTAGTGCGCTTGAGTGCCAGCCGCGTGCTGCTGTAGCTCAGTTGGTAGAGCACGTCCTTGGTAAGGACGAGGTCATGGGTCCGAGTCCCATCAGCAGCTTATTTTTCGTCTTCCACCGAATTTCAGAAAGCCAAGTTTAACCGAACGCAGGGAGTGAAATGGCCAAGTCAACCTTTGAACGCAAAAAGCCTCACGTCAACGTCGGCACCATCGGCCACATCGACCACGGCAAGACGACCCTCACCGGCGCGCTGCTGGCCGTGCAGGCCGCCAAAGGTCTGGCAACCCCCAAGACCTACGCTGATATCGCCAAGGGGGGTACGGTCCGCGACGCCACGAAGACGGTGACCATCGCCGTCAGCCACGTGGAGTACGAGACGCAGACCCGGCACTACGCCCACATCGACTGCCCGGGCCACGCCGACTTCATCAAGAACATGATCACCGGCGCCGCCCAGATGGATGGCGCGATCCTGGTGGTTTCGGCCGCCGACGGTCCGATGCCGCAGACCCGCGAGCACATCCTCCTGGCCCGCCAGGTCGGTGTCCCGCGCCTCGTCTGCTTCCTTAACAAGTGCGACCTCGTCGACGACGAAGAGTTGCTCGAGCTGGTCGAATTGGAGCTCCGCGAGCTGCTGACGCACTACGGCTTCCCGGGCGACGAGATCCCGATCATCCGTGGCGCCGCCCGCCCGGCCTACGACAACCCGACCGATCCGACCGCGATCAAGTGCATCGGCGAGCTGCTCGACGCCGTCGACAGCTACATCCCCGAGCCGGTGCGCGAAGTCGACAAGCCGTTCCTGATGGCGATCGAAGACGTGTTCTCGATCGAAGGTCGCGGGACGGTCTGCACGGGTCGAATCGAGCGCGGCATCGTCAAGGTCGGCGACGAAATCGAGATCATCGGTTTGACCGCCGCCCCGCGCAAGACGACCTGCACGGGCGTCGAAATGTTCAACAAGACCCTCGACCAGGGACAAGCCGGCGACAACGTCGGCGCGTTGCTGCGGGGTATCAAGCGCGAGGAAATCGAGCGCGGCCAGGTGCTGGCCAAGCCCGGCTCCATCACGCCGCACACCAAGTTCGAGGCCGAGGTCTACGTGCTGTCGAAGGAAGAAGGTGGCCGGCACACGCCGTTCTTCAGCGGCTACCGCCCACAGTTCTACTTCCGCACGACCGACGTGACCGGAACCGCCAAGCTGTTGGGCGACGCGGAAATGTGCATGCCCGGCGACAACGCCAAGTTGTTGATCGAGCTGATCAATCCGATCGCCATGGACGACGGCGTGCGCTTCGCCATTCGCGAGGGTGGCAAGACGGTCGGTTCGGGCGTCGTGACGAAGATCCTGGAATAACTGACGTGAGCCAGAGCAGCGCGGTGCGTGCGTCCGCCAAGACGCGTCGCCCGCCGCTCTGGGGAGTTCGCTGATTCGAAGTATCCCGCGAGCCGGCTGACGGCCCGGCGCGGGGCGTCCCCCCTGGGTGGCGCCCGGTTGTCCGCCGCAGTCGACCGTTAGGGGCGTAGCTCAATTGGCAGAGCGCTGGTCTCCAAAACCAGAGGTTGCGAGTTCGATTCCCGCCGCCCCTGCCAGTCCAACGTGCGTGGTTCGGAAGTTGTCGCCGGCAGCCCCGGCGGCAACTTCCCGAGCCCGGCGCGGACCGGCCCTGGCGGGAAACGAAACAAGCGGCGCGTCGGTGAGCTGCGAAGCGAAACACTTGTGATTTTTGATAATTGAAGGACGACCAGTCGTGGTGCGGCGTGAGGTGCGTGGCCTTCCGCTTCCCGGGCATTGGCAACCCCTGTTCTCGAGCACGATGGATTCGGCTTATGTCTAAGGAAGGCAGCGCGACGGTCAGCTTGTTCTTTCGCGAGCTGTTCCAGGTCGGCGTCTACAAGCGAAGCCAGGGACGCATCACGCGTCAGGTGACGTTTGCGGTGCTCGCCCTGACGCTGGCGATCGGGGCCTGGCGCCTGAGCGTGTTCCTGAAGACGATGGCGCTGCCGACCGAGGGGGCTCTCTGGGGCTCGTCGGCCGGCACGTTTCTCCGCGACTACCACACGACCTGGCAGTACGGCATTCCGATGGTGCTGCTGGCGCTGGGGCTGTGGATCGCGTTTCGCGTGGTGAATGTCCCGCAGTTTGCCGACTTTTTGATCGCCGTCGAGGCGGAGATGAACAAAGTCTCCTGGCCCTCGCGCGACGTGCTGATTCGCAGCTCGCTGGTGGTCATGCTGACGATCTTCCTGCTGGCTGCGGTGCTGTTTTTGTACGACCTGATCTGGAGTTGGTTACTGGGCCTGATCCTGCACAAAGGTCCCTAACGGAGCTGAGCGTCCCGGGCCCGCCGCGGAGCCGAGACCGTCAGACTCCTCCCCCGTGCAGACCCGCTGGAATCGCAGTCAGTCCCACCTGAAGCACAGACCGTCGAGATCGAGGAAATTGGCGTGAGCGACGAACCCCACAACGCAACCGATGAACCGCTGGCCGGCCCCGCCGGTCTCGAGCCGGAAGCCGTTCTGGGCACGCCCGCGCCCGAGAACGACCAGGTTCCGGCCGACCCCGCGAGCGGCGCAGCGGACGGCGCCAGCCCGGCAGCCCCCGCCAGCGAGGCGCCCCCCGCGCCCCGCAAGCCGCAGCCGCTGCCGGCGACCGAGGCCATCGAAGAGATCGGCCCCGATCCGAGCAAGCGCAACTGGTACATCCTCAAGGTGCAGAGCAATCGCGAGGACTCGATCGTCGACGGCCTCAAGCGGCGCGTGGCGATTGCCGGCCTCGACGACTACTTCGGCGACATCATCATCCCCATCGAGATGGTCACCGAGTTCAAGAACGGCAAGAAAAAGATCGTCAAGCGCAAGCTGTATCCCGGTTACATCATGGTCAACATGCAGATCAATGATGACACCTGGTTCCTCGTGCGCGACACGGCGGGCATCGGCGACTTCACCGGCGCCGGCGGCAAGCCCATCCCGATGCAAGAGCACGAGATCGCCCGGCTGATCGCCAAGAAGGACGAAAAGACCGAAGAGGCGCCGAAGCTCAAGATCAACTTCAAGGTCGGCGATCGGGTCAAGATCAACGAAGGAACCTTCGAGAACTTCGAGGGAGACGTCGACGGCATCGACGAAGCGAACGGACGCGTAACGGTGATGATCAACATCTTCGGGCGGAGCACGCCCGTCGAGTTGGAATACTGGCAAGTGGAAACGATTTAACGCATCCGTACGCACGGCCGGCGCGACCCGTCGCGCGGCCAACCTGGTCAGCGATCAACCCCACCCGACTCTCTTGGCAATCAACTCCGGCTGGTCCGGCAACCGCTGAAGAATCATGGCAAAACAACTCGTCGCAGAAGTGAAGTTCCAGGTCCCCGGCGGTCAGGCCACCCCCGCCCCCCCGGTCGGTACGGCCCTGGGCCGTCACGGCATCAACCTTGGGCAGTTCGTCTCGCAGTTCAACGAACGGACCCGCGAAGCCGGCGGCATGCCGATCCCGGTCGTGGTGCGCGTCTTCAACGACCGCAGCTTCGACTTCGTCACCAAGAGCCCCCCGGCCGCGGCCCTGTTGAAGCAGGCTGCCGCCATCGCCAAGGGCTCCGGCGTGCCGAACAAGGAAAAGGTCGGCAAGGTCACCAAGGCCCAGGTCGAGGAAATCGTCAAGACGAAGTGGGCCGACCTCAACGCCCGCGACGTCGATCATGCCCGGCGGATGGTCGAAGGGACCGCCCGCAGCATGGGCATTACCGTCGAAGGCTAACCAGTCTGACTGCGGTGCCGAACCACGGCGCCGAACCACGAAATTCAATCGAACACCCCCCACAACGACTCTCAGCGGCACGACCATGGCAAAACAATCGAAGCGTTTCCGCACCCTGAGCAGCAAGCTCCCCGCCGACCCGGCTCCGCTCCCCCTCGACAAGGCTGTGGAGCTGCTCAAGCAGTTCGGCAACACCAAGTTCGATCAGACCGTCGAAGTGGCGATTCGCTTGGGAATCGATCCCAAGCAGGCCGACCAGCTCGTCCGCGGCTCGGTCGTGCTGCCCCACGGCATCGGCAAGAGCCTCCGCGTGGTGGTCTTTGCCAAGGGAGACCTGGCGGACCAGGCGAAGCAGGCGGGCGCCGATGAAGTGGGC
>JAEUIK010000377.1 GCA_016793185.1 Planctomycetaceae bacterium
GTAGCGGTTGTCATTGACGGTCACGAGCCGCATCTCGGGGAGGATGCCCGATCCCGCCAGGCCACCGTCGACCGCCGCTTGGGCCAGCGTCTCGTTGACTCCCAAGAGCCGCTCCGTGACGCCATCGTAGTAATAGGTGGCCCCCAGTGCCGTATCCCGAAAGATCCCCTCCGGCGGCACATCGGCGCCAGCCTGGTTCGACACCGCGTTGACGCGATAGGCGTTGAAGAAGTTGCGATACCGGCTGAAGGGCTCCTCGGCGACGAACATGTGGTCGAGCATCGCCTGGATGTGCTGCGGATAGACCGTGTCGATCTGGCTTGCCGTGTAGCCGTCGCCGACGAAGACGAGGTCGACGCGATTGGCACTCGGTCCGTTGCTCCAGACGGTGTCGTAGTCGGCGCGTGCCGCCGAAACGCCCGTACTCACCAGGCCCACTACGAGCCCCGTCGCGATCCACCAACTGCGCATATCGTTCTCCGAATTCAATTCGCAGGAAGACTCAGGGAGCGCCCAGCGCAGCGGAATGAGCTGCGCGGGTCCGGGAAAGGGAAGCCGCCGGCGAAGAACCGCTGCCGGCCAAGTACTGCCGCCGGCTAAGGACTGCCGCCGGCTAAGGACCGCTGCCGGCTAAGGACCGCTGCCGGCCAAGTACTGCGGCCGGCTAAGGACCGCTGCCGACGCTCGGGAGATTCACTGGCAGTGCCTCAACTGTGCCGCGACGCGGATTCCATTCTCGACGGTTGCGCGATAGCTCGCGCGGCAGCCGGCCCCTGCCTGGGTACGAATCGGTCGGTTCCAGCGCAGTCAACGCGCGGCTCGACACGACTGAGCTGTAGCGTAGTGTTCGCGCCGCAAACTTTCAACGGAAACTCCCCGAGAAGTCGCGGCCTGCGCGCACTGCCTCGCCTGCTTCGCCCAATCTGCCACGTTGGCGAGCGCGGGGCACGATCCGCCGGCTCTCAGCGAAGTTTCGCCTGCTGCTCGGGCTGGGTTTCGGCGAGCGCGGGGCGGCGCTCGCGGATCTCGAACGAGCCGATCATCCGCGCCGGCGCGAAATGCGCGCGAAGGTAAGCAGCCACTTGAGGAAAATCGCTCAGGATCGCTTCCGGCTCGAAGGACGTCGCCGACTCGAGAACGAGCGTGTCGACCTGGTGCTCGGCCAGTTCGCGCACGATCCGTTGATCGAGGCGGGGATCGTACTCCGATGGGTAGGTGAGCCCCTCGTCAAACCACACCAGCGGCTGCGGCGACTCGGCACCCACCACGCCATAGAGCAGCGCGAAGTCGGGAAACACAAAGAATCGCCGCTTCCCCGCGGCGAGATACTCAATCAGTTCGGCGAGATCCTGCTCGGTGACGACGCGTCCCGAGTGGGCCCGGGTGGGGACGCCCCACTTCAAGGGCTCGAGGCCCGGCACCGCCAGCCTGCGGGGAAACTCGCACTCGGGTCCGAAGATGTGCAGCGTCTGCCGCCGCCAGGCAATCGCTCCCCCGTGCAGGGTGAGATAAGAGGCCGCGAACAGCAACGTCAGCGGCACGAGATGGCGCGAACCCGCCAGCGGCAAACGACGCATCCAAGCCGTCAGCCGCCAGGAGGGCCAAGGGTAGAGCCCCGCCGCATGCCCCAGCAACACGGCACAGGCCGTTCCGCCGATCGGCACTCCGTTCATACAGACGAGCGAAGCGACGGCCGCGGCGGCGAGGGCCGCCAGCCGCTGAGGGAGCGTGAACCATTCCAGTGTCGACGTCGCCCGCTGTGTCGCCGTGACCCGCAGCGACACGACCACTCCCACCGCACACGCGACGACCAGCCCCACGTAGGGCATGCCGTTGTTGCCGCTCTGCTCGGTGGTTTTGTTGAACGCGTTCTGGTAGGCGGAAAGCACGACGCACAGCATCGCGGCGAACCGGAGTGCGGACGAGGCGCGGCCGGTGCGAGCTGCCAGACCGCCGCGCCACAGGACCCCCGCACCGACAAGCGCGCCGGCCCAAAGCAGCATCCGCGGGAATTCAGGTCCCTTGCCGGTGAGCAGAACCTCGGCCATCTCGAGGGGTTGGGCGAAGAGTCGTCGCCCTCCCTCGCTGGCCGGAATCACCCAGACCGACCGATAGAACTCGGCCGGGTCCGAGGCGCTGGCCAGCCAGACGGCGAACGCGGCCGACGCAAGCGCGACACCCCCGAAATAAGCTCCCACCGCGCGCCCCAGCGCGCGCCACTTGGGAAGGAACATTGCTCCCAACAGCGCCAGGTACACGCCCGGCATAAAGACGCCGGCGTTTTGTTTGCTGAGGAAGGTGAGAACCGTACATCCTCCGGTCGCAGCGATCGCGAGCAAGGCGCCGCGACTGGTTTGACCCGGCGGGTCGCGCAGCGTCAGCGTCAAACAGTTCAGCCCGACGAACGTGAACAGGAAACCCGTCTGCTCGAGCCACGGTGTTCCGAACGGGGCGTAGTACCAGGCGGCCGTCATCACTCCGGCGGCCAGCGCCAACCCGGGCGAACCAGGAAACAGACGCCGCAACAGCTGGAATGCCAGGAGCGCGCCCAGGGAATTCTCGACGGCGGCCGTCGTCAGGTAGCTGGCAAAGTCAACGCCCCCTGCGGCAAAAGCGGCCGCCTGGATCCACAGTGCCACCGGCCCCCACGGCACGAGAAAGTCGCGATAGGGAACTTGCCCGCAGTAGACCCGATAGCCGCCGTCGAAGACGAACGACTGATCGGTCATGAAGAAACCGCGCTGCCCGGCGCCATAACAGAGGGCGAATGCCAGCAGCGCGACGACCGTCGGGCTGGCGATGGACGCCAGTCGCCGCGCGGCGCGCCTCAGAGGCGCGGGGATGGTTCGGTCGAATCGCGGTTCGACGCTGCCGTCCATGTTGCGTCATCGCCCCCGGAAGAGTGCTGGCGCCCCTTCGTTCGTGGGGGCGGGGGCGGATCGTAAGTCATTGCGGAGGCAGGGTCAATTCCAGGCGGCCACCGGCGCGGGCACGCGGAGGCGGGTCC
>JAEUIK010000382.1 GCA_016793185.1 Planctomycetaceae bacterium
CCACGGCCGCCATCTACGCGGCCGTGGGGTGCTCTGCATACGCGATCGGTGCGAACTACTTCTTGGGTTCCACCTTCTTGGCGTCCTTCTTCGGCTTCTTGTTCTTCTTGTCGTTCTTCTGCGAGTTGTTTCCCTTACCCATGGCTCGTCCTTTGTGCTGTGGAGAAGCAAGGCCGGCGCGGCACCAGCCCGCGCCGGACGCGATTCTTGGTCCCTACCGACAGCCTAACCGAAGGGGGCTCGCGAGCCCAGAGGAGGTGGGGCACGCCGGAAATGCACATGCCCACGACCAGCGTGGGCATGGCACTCGGCGGAGTGATTTACGTGAGGCAGCAGGGCCTGCCAGCGAACTGGCCTGGTGCGGGCTCTACCAGCCCATCACCATGTTCGACTCGATCGCCTTGCGGGCACGTTCCAGATCGGTGCCGGTTTCGTGCATGTAGAGGCGAATGGCATGGACCTTGTCGCCGGCGGCCTTCGACAGGCAATCGCGGGCGGTCGAGCAAGGATCGGTCGGAGACGTGATACCCAAGGCGGACTTGGAGATGACCCACGTGTCGCGCGGGCGTTTGGTGAGGCGCAGGATGCGTTCACCGGGGTAAGCGTCGTTGACAACTTCCGAGGCAGCCGGTTCGCTGCCGGCCCAAGTGATGATGATGTGCGACTCCGTTTCGACCTCAAACAGTGGCATGACGGGTCCCCCTAGCGGGCGAGAGAAACGGGGATTCCACAGATTCCACCACAGACGAGTAGGATCTGACAATCTGCATAAGAAGATCGTAGAACTGCCTGGGGGAGCCGTCAACGCGCCGCGGGGGTGTTTCAGCGATCGGGACGCACATCGTCGAAATTCGATCGCTACGATCGGGCTAACCCTTGATTGTGCGAGAGTTTGCCCACTCCCGAGAGATGGCGGCCATCGGCCCCCTCGAATCGAGCCGAAGCGAGCCGCGCGGGCGACACCTTGCCCAGCTCGGACCGGCGCCGCAGGGCGATGGCGCTGCGACCAGTTGGAGCCGAGGCGCTTTCGCTTAGGCGTGTGTTTCGTGCCACCGGGCCCGCAACTGCTCGGGGGAGGCCGTGCCGGTGGTCCCGAGCTGTTGCACGGTGATGGAGGCCACGAGGTTCCCCAGATCGGCGGCTTCGGGCAGGGTTGCCCCCACCAGCAGCGAGGCGACGATTCCGCTCGTGGCGCTATCGCCGGCGCCAACGACGTCGATCGGTCCCGTCACGGGATAGCCGGAAACCTTCACCACGGGCCGGCCTGGTTCGGCAATCAGCATTCCCTGTTCGCCGCGCGTACAAAAGAGGGTCAGCTCGGTTCGGCGCGCGAGCTCGCCGACGGCGCGCTGGTCTTCGGCGTCGCGCTCGGCCGGATCGGGCGATTGTCCCTCCGCGGCCATGCCCACCGCGCGCCGGCACTCGGCCAGGTTCGGCTTGAGAACGCCCGCCTGGAACTTCTGGATGTGCGCCCGGCTGTCGACGAACATGAGCTTGTCGGGGTCGCGGCGGGCGAGTTCGGCGAGGTGGGTCCGCACGGCCGGCGTGACGACGCCCCACCCCTCCTCGTTCACCTGATCGAGCACGATCAGGCCCGCGGTCGAGTTCCAGACGCGCGTGATCCGGTCGAGCAGGCGCGCCTGCATGTCGCTGTCGAAGCTGGCGCGGTTGCGCAAGTCGAGGCGGTTCAGTTCGCGGACGATGCCGTCGGCGTCGCGCCGCAGCGGTTTGGTGTACGTGGGCGTATTCCGCTTGGCATCTTGCAGAATGTGCTCAGTGCCCACCGGCAGCCGCGCGAGCGCTTTGAGCAGGTCATAGGCCTGCCCGTCGTCGCCAATCACCGTCACCGGCACCAGCCGGCCGACTCCCAGTGCGGCCAAATTATTGAGAATGGTGCCAAGCGCGCCGGGGCTGTTACGAACCCGGCTGATCTGATAGGCCTCGAGCCCGGTCTCGACCGAGAGCTCGCGCAAATCAGGATCGATATCGAGGTAGCGATCGAGGAACAGGTCGCCGACGAGTCCGATCGTCAGTCCCGGAAAACCGGCGAGCAACGCCTCCAAGCGCTCGAGCGCGATCATGACAGCCGCTCCTGGGCGGCCAAGGCGGCGAAGCGCAAATGCGGCACGGTGCTGCGGTGGTCGCCGCAGACATAGAAGCTCTCGCCCCCGTCGGCCACGGTCCGGACGAGGATCGTCTTCCACGGCCGGTAGTAGTATTGCGGATTCGACTTGGGGGCCTCGCGCTCGGTGTCACCCGAGATCTCGATCAGATCGAAGGCGGCCGTGGTGAAGTGGCAGATGCGGCGCCCCTCTTGATGCGCCACGTTGCGGGCCATCGAGAGGGCCTTGAGATACACCTCGGGCCCCATGACCGCGGTGCCAAAGCAGAGAAAGACGCCGTTTTCCAGCTTGTCCACGGTGTCGCAGACGCTCAAGAAATCGCGATACGAAGCGACGCCGAAGGCGGCCGGATCGAAGTTCGGGTGCTCGTGCAAAATATCGTAGCCGATGCCAATGTGCACGGTGATCGGGATCCGCAACCGGTACCCCGCGGCGAGCACGCTCGTTTCCTTGTAGGGGTAATCCCCCTCCTGGATCGCCCGACCCAGCGCTTCGCCCAACCCCAGGCCGTCGGCGACTCCCTGGGCGACGATCTCGTTCATCACGCCGGTCTCGTGCCAGAGTCCGAACTCTCCCGAGCGGATATAGCGGGCGACGCTTTCGCAGGTGGCGCCGATCTTGGCCAACTCGTAGTCGTGAATCGGGCCGGCGCCGTTCATCCCGATGTGGGTGATCAGCCCGCGCTCCATCAGATCGATCAACTGCCGCCCGACGCCGGCGCGAATCACGTGCGCGCCCATCAGCATCAGGCGGGCTGCGCCGGCCTGACGCGCAGCGACCAGCCGCTCTCCGAGACTGGCCAGCGTCTCCATCGCGTCGGGCTGGAGCTGCGGGGGAACGTCGTCGAGTCCCAGCAGGTGCGAGCGCTGGATGTCGTGCACGCGCTCGTGGAGCGGTTTGATCTCGAGCTTGCTGCGGTCGAATTGTGGAAACATGGCGCGTCCTAGTGCTGCGTCAACACTCAGGCTGGGGGTTGGCGAAGCACGACCGCCGAACGCGGCGCTGGCTCGGCGGCAATAAAACCCCTAGTGCTCCCCGGGATGGCTCGAACTCCAAGTCATGGCTCCGCCAGAGCACTAATTCAATCCTAGCGCCGCCAGCAAGTCGTCGAGGGCGCGATAGTCCCCCACGATCACATCGGCGCCCGCCTTGACCAGGCGTTCGCGCTTCCAAAGATTGACCCCTTGGCGGGTCTCTTCTTCGCTAGCGACGCCGACCGCGACGCCCCCCGCGTTGTGGATCTCCTGGATCTCGACGAACCCGTCGCCAAAACCCAGCAACTGGTGCGGGGCGACGTTGGCATCGTTGATGATCCGATCGACGATCATCTTCTTGGAGAAGTTCTGGTAGTCATCCAGCGCGCCATACACGTGCGGGCCGAAAAATTCATCGAGCTCCAGCGCCCGCACCTCGTCCTGGACGTACTTCAAGTCGGTTCCCGAGGCGAGATACAGCGTGATGCCGCGATCCCGCAGCGCTGCGAGCAGCTCCCGCGAACCGGGAACCGTCAGCGACTCGGGCTCGACGGCGCCGCTCTTCAGTCCGTTGACCCGATCGCTCATCTGCGCCCACAGCAGGTCGTGGTATTGGGCTTTGTAGTCGAGCGGATCGCGCGGCTGGCCGCCGCGGGCGCGGACTTCGTCGGCCAACTGGATCATCTGGTAGATCGTCTGCCGGCCATTGAGCCGCATCACGAAATCTTCGACGTGGGCCGCCAGCGCCTCGCGGCTCTCGCCCGTGCCGACTTCGGCCAGCACGTCGACCATCATGGGGATCATCACCTGCGGCCAGTTCCGCCGGATGAGCGACAGCGTGCCGTCGAAATCGAACATCGCCGCGCGGAAGTCGCCGCGGCGAAAGTCGGGACGCAGGATCTCAATCGAGGGTTGCTGGCGGGGGGCGTTCACAAAAGCTCTTTTCTGTCGCGCCGCCGGCAAGCACGGCCCGCGGCGGTGCGCCCAGCGGCGGCGGTTCCAAGTCGGCGGCGGGGAGTTCGAAATCTTGACGGAGTCGTCACGGTGTTCGGCTGCCGGTTGCGCGCCACCTACCGCGCCAGCAAATGCTCGAGAATGTACAGTTCCAATCCTTCGTAATCGCGTGCCTGGCGGAACGCCTCCACCTTCGCGTTGTCGACGCTGCGCACCAGCGCCAGCAAATGGTTGAACAGCTTCAGGCTGTTGGCCAGGTGCCGGGTGCTGTCGGCCTGCTTGGTGGTTCGCATCGCCTTGACGTCGAGCCCTACGACGCCGATGTCGTAGTACTTGGCGCGTTCCAGGACCCACACCTGATTGAACGCCCGGCGGAGATCCACCGAGCCGAACGTCTTGTCCTGGTCGTATTTCAGGCCGTTCTGATCGTTGAGGTGGACGCCCCACAACTTCTGGTGCCAGAGGGCGTACGCCATATCGTCGGCCGGGTCGAGCCCGGCCAGGATGCTGTGCGCGCTCTCGATCAACACGCCCACGCGGCTGGGGTCGAGCGTACGGTAGACCAGACCCAGAAAATGCCCGACCGTGGGGCAATACGCCTGGTCCATCGGCTCGTTGGGCTTCATCTCGCCGACGATGCGAATGGTCGCGTCGTACTTGAGCATATCGTCGATCGCGTCGACCAGTCGCCCGACGCTCACCGCGGCATCCTTCGACTCGCGGATATAGGTCCCTTCGCGAGCTGGCCAGAGCACCATCAGGTCGATACCCAACATGCGGGCGATGTCGATCGAGCGCCGCGTGCGGTCGCGGGCGTAGTTCCGATCGGCCGCCTTGTTGGCCGTGTAACCGCCGTCGATTGTGCGCGGATCTTCCCAGAGTCGCGGAGCGATGAACTCGGGCGTGAGCCCTTCGTCGTCGAACAGCTTCTTGACCTTCGCCACTCCCTTGGCGGTCTGGGTCGCGTCCCAATCGGCCGGCACCACGTCGTCGTCGTGCAACTGGACGTAAGTGAAGCCCAGCTCCCGATATTCGCGAATCTTCTTGCTGAAGGGGATTTCTTTCCGCACCGCGGGACCGAACGGATCGGCCCCCATCGAGATATTCCAGGGGCCGAAACTGAATCGATAGGGAGTGGGCTTAGAGGGCATGGGAGAGAGGATTGCTCGCAACAAAGGAAGTGGGGCGGGGAGAGGTTCTCACCGGCAATGGCCGATCCATCGGCGCGGGCTGTGGAACCTAAAAGGCCTCAGTGTAGCGAGTTGCCTATCGGGCTCAAGGCCGCGCTCGCCGCCGCGCCGGGCCGAGATCCGCACGCACTGCACAGCCGGCACCAACCGGACCCCCAATCAGGCAGCCAAACTCCTGGCGGAGCTTGCTCAACCAAAGAGGGGTGTATAGTTTACGGATCCCCAACACAGCCGGGCTCGGACCGATTCCCTCCACTGCCAGATCGCCATGAAACCCTCCGCAGAAATGCCCGAGCCCTCGGCGGATACCCCGCCGTTGATTACGGCCGACCTGGTCGAGCCGCAGGCGCCGCGCCGGTGGTGGCGGTCGCGCTACGCCCGTTGGACGGCGATCGCCCTCGTGCTGCTCACGGCCCTGGGGATTGCGCTCGAGCCCCTCTTTCGCGAGCAGGCCAAAGAGGTCATGGGGGACGTGGCCGCGGCGCGAGCAATTTCGTTCTTTTACGATGGCGATCTCCCCGCCGCCTTGGCCCAGCTCGACAAGGCGGTGGAATGGGCTCCCGAGAATCCCGCCATCTTGTTCAGCCGCGCCGAGATGCGCCGGCGAAACAACGATCTCGAGGGGAGCCTGGCCGACTACAACCGCGTGATCGAATTGCGCCCGACCTTCTCGGGCGGCTATGCGGGGCGGGCCACCGTCTGGCAGCGGCTCGGCAAGTACCCGGAAGCGATCGGCGATCTCACGCTGGCGCTGCGGCATCAGCCCGCCTGGGAGCCCGATCCTTGGAACCAGCGCGCCTACATCCGCGCTTTGGGCAACGTCGACCTCGAGCTGGCGCTCGACGACGTCAATGAGGCAATCCGGCTGGCCGAGGAAGAGAACGCCAGCTATCTCGACACCCGCGGCTACATTCAGCACCTGCTGGGCAAGCACTCCGAGGCGCTCGCGGATCTGAACCGAGCGATTCTGCTCACGTCGGCCCAGCGCGAGCAGTGGCGCCTGCAGGGCGAAAAAGAGCAGAGCGATCCCCGGCTGCGCAAGCTTCGCGACCAGGATTTCGAGCACGCCCTGGCCGTGATGTATCAGCACCGCGGCCGGGTGCATGCGGCCCTGAAAAACGAGGCCGACGCCGCACGCGACGCCGCGGAGGCTCAAAAGCTGGGCTACGATCCCGCCCAGGGAATCGAGTAGACTGGCTGGGCCCCATCGCCCCGCGCAGTCCCCTGCGGCCAGGCATCTCGACCTGCCCGCGGCTCCCAGGATGGGACTGACCGCGCACGATCACGGAAGAGGAATTCGCCGCGTGCCCCCTTCGTCGCTCGATACGACCTCTGCTCCGCTGGTGCGCGACACCGGCGACGTGCGCTGGCGGATCGCGGCGGATTGGGAGCAGGCCGTTCTCGACGCCCAGGGGCTGCGCCTGGACGAGTGGCTGGCCGACGGCCGCGCGCAGGTCGTCAAACGGAACTCGAACCGCACGATCTATCGGATCGATCTCCCCGCCCAGGGATTGTTTCTCAAACACTATCGGGGAGACTGGCTCGAACGCTTGCGCGAATGGTTCCGCTCGAGCTCGGCGCGCCGCGAATGGAACAAGACAGCCGA
>JAEUIK010000397.1 GCA_016793185.1 Planctomycetaceae bacterium
ACAAGCTGATTGACGGTATCCAGTGCCAGGCTGCCCGACTCGTCCAAGGTGCCGATCAGCCGGATGTGGGGTTCGGGTCGTTCGATATGGGCGACGATGTTCTGAAAAAGCAGCTTGGGTGATCGTGATGTGGGGGGCAAATCGTTGCGGCGGCGGTGCGAGACAAAACCGCTGGGGTTGCGCAGGGCCCACCGCGTCAAGTCCCGCCCACCGTACACCGCGCAGTCTCCGGCGGCCGACAGGGAGCGTTGCCAGGGGAGACCGCGAAAAGTCCGGAAGCGATCACCGACGCTCTCGTCGGCAAACCGCATCGCGTCGAGACGAAGGCGATCGCGCGGCGTGAGCGACGCCAGCAGCACGTCGAACCGATCCGTCAGCGCACTGGGAACGCGCGGCAGGCGTTGGACTTGTTCCCCTGCCAGTGCTGCGACCCGATAGCCGGCGGACGGTTGCGGCTGGGTGTCGAACACCATTAGCACCTGCTCGAGGAGGACGTTATCCCACCCGCGGCCCACATTGCAGAGCCAGCGCACTCGGCCGTGCAGGTCGGCCCGCACTTGTCGCCAGGCATAGCTATAGGTGAGCGGCTTGGGGAGCACAAAACCCACGCGTCCGTGGGGCGCGACAAGCTCGGCCGCTCGAAAAACGAACCCCGCCGCCAGGTCGGCATTTCGACGGGTCGCGGGCAAAGCACGCTTCAGGCGCGCGCGGTATTCGCGATCGGGTGTGCCGTACGGAGGATTGCCGATCACGGCGTCAAAGTCGCCGGCCGCCAAGTGCTTGTCGAGCAGCGCGTCTCCCGCGACCAGGTTGTCCGTCAGGCAGGCAACTTGCCGGGCAGGAAGGCCCGACGCCAGCCAGAGACTCACGCGTGCCAGTTCGACGCTCTCCGGGTCGGCGTCGATCCCGTAAATCGATTCGGCAAGCAGTCGTTCCAGCAAACGTGACCGCTGCGAACCGGGGTTGCCGGCGCCAAGCTGGTCGGCAAGGTATTCGAGGGCGGCCGCGAGAAAGTACCCTGCCCCCATCGCTGGATCGATCAGGCGGAAGCTCGCTGCCCTGGCCGGAGGGGTTCGACCGCCGCGTGCGCGCGGCGACGCAGCCGTGGAGCGCAAGTGACGCTTCAGGACTGGACCCAGCGATTGCTCGACGAGCATCGTGATCAACGGTTCTGGCGTGTAGTACGAGCCTGACTGGCGTCGTCGCTGCCGATCCATGATCCAGGTCGCCTTCGTTCCCGCGATCTGGATCGTGCGGCCGAGCAGCGCTTCGTGGAGTGCGCCGAGCAGACGGGGCGTGAAGCCGAGGATCGCTGCTGAAGAATCGGCAAACAGCGGCTGCAGCGCCGCAGTCAGAACCGCATCGGACGATCGTGCGTCCGGCGTCCTGAGCCAGCTTGCTCCTCGATCAACCTCGCAGGCGGGAAGCGCAACAAGCTGTGGTGCGAAGCGGCCCCATGCTCTCGCGCCCACGCGCTGGAGAAATGAACCGAGCCGCAGAACGAGCGGCTGCTGGCGCGCGGGGCGTCGCTGCCGGCCGCACACGCCCGCAAGGAGCCTGAGTCCCTGGGCTGCTGTCGTGGCCGGGAGTTGCCCATTTTCGGCTGCCGCCACGAATACCAGCAAGTTCATCAGCCAGCCGCGTGCGGATGTCAGCAGCGCTTCGGGCTCCTGGCCGGGTGATAGTGCGAGCGACAGGCTCTCGATCACCAGCGGTAGCACGCGCTCGACCAGGTCGGCAGTCAACTCGCGCTCGGAGGGAGGCGGGCTCAACGCGCCTGACCCAGCGTCACCTCGATGATCGCTCGGCAGAAGTCGGGCAAATCGTCGGGCTTGCGGCTCGAAATGAAGTGCCGGTCGACGACCACGGAGGCGTCGACCCATTCGGCGCCGGCGTTGACCAGGTCGTCCTTGATGCCGGGCGAGCCGGTCACGCGTGCGCCGCGGTATACCCCGGCCGAGATCGGAATCCAGCCGCCGTGGCAGATGGCCGCCAAGGGTTTGCCGGAGGCGTGGAAGGCGCGGACCAGGTTCAGTACAGCCGGATCGCGGCGGAGCTTATCGGGGGCGAAACCGCCGGGGACCACCAGGCCGGCAAAGTCTGGCTCGCGCACGTCGGCAATCGCGGCGTCCGAGCGGCAGGGGTAACCGTGCTTGCCGGCATACACGTGCTTGGCCTGGGGTCCGGCCACGACGAACTCCGCCCCCGCTTCGATCAGGCGCAGCTTGGGGTACCAGAGCTCCAGATCTTCGTAGATGTCGTCGACGAAGCAGAGGAAACGTTTGCCGCGGAGTAGCTGCAGATCGGGCATGTGACTAACTCTGGGGGGATCGTAACGGGACTTTCGCCCGACCCGCGCCTTGCACGTCAAGGCCGATGATCGGGGAACTTCTGAAAACCCAGCACGCGGAGCACTTCGGCCGGGCTGGTCTCGCCGGCGGCAACCGCATCCAGGGCGCGTTGCCAACAAGGTACCATGCCCGCCTCGATCGCCAAGCGCTCCAGCACCGGCGATTCGTCGCGCGCCAGAATCGCCCTCCCCACCTCGACGGTGTCGGTGGTCAAGAGTTCGGCCAGGAGCAGTCGGCCGCGATAGCCCGTCTGCAGGCAGGATTCGCAGCCACCGGCAATCCAAGCCTGGCCGAGCGGTAATCCCAGCAGGTGCTGGGGGGCAGCCGTCGGCTGTTTGCACGAGCAGAGCCTGCGGACGAGGCGCTGCGAGACGATTCCCAGGACGCCGCTCCGCAGCAAGTAGGGCTCGATTCCCATATCGAGCAGCCGGCTGACGGCCGTTACGGCGCTGCCGGCGTGGAAGGTGGTCAACACCAGATGGCCGGTGAGCGCGGCCTGAAAGAGCGTCTCGGCCACCTGGCGGTCGCGCACTTCGCCGATCAGCAGCACCTCGGGGTCCTGCCGCAGCAGGAACTTCAGGCCGGTGGCGAGATCGAAGCCGGCCGCAGGATTCACTTGTGATTGCGAGACGCCGGCGAGTTCGACTTCGATCGGATCTTCGAGTGTGGTGAGGTTTCGCTGGCCCTGGGTTGCCTCGACCAGCTCGCGCAGGGCCGCGTAAGCGGTGGTGGTCTTGCCGCTGCCGGCGGGTCCGGTAATCAGGATCGAGCCCGAGGTAGCTTGCAAAAGCGCGCGCAAGCGAGCCTCGATCTCCGCGGGAAAGCCCAGCTCGGCGAACCGCTCGAGCCGACCGCGTTGGGCAAAGAGCCGGACCACTCCTTTCTCGCCGTGCAGCGTGGGAAACGTGCTCAGCCGCATCTCGACGGGCGTGTCGTCAGCGCGAATTCGCCCTTCTTGCGGGATATCGGTGCGATAAGTCAATAGCTCGCCCAGCACCTTGAGCCGGCCGATCACATGGTGCGCCAGCCCCTTGGGCAGAGTGACGATGGGCTGCAGCACCCCGTCGCGGCGCCAGTGGCAAACGAGCCCGGCGGCCGTCGGCTGCAGGTGCAGATCGCTGGCGCCCGCTCGACAGGCGGCAGCGAGCAGAATGGAGACTGCCTGCGGCGCATACTCGCGATCGGCCGGGTCGAGGGCCAGCAACGTCGCGCGGAGCTGTTCGAGCAGGTGGGTCTCGGTCATGGGGCGCGTGCGTCCCGCAGAGGTGTGCTCAGGCGATGATTTCGCGGACGACGTTACCGAACACGTCGGTCAGGCGCTCATCGCGACCTTGGTGGAAGTAGGTGAGCTGCTCGTGGTCGAGCCCCAGCAGAGCCAGGATCGTGGCGTGCAGGTCGTGCAAGTGGACCTTGTTCTCGACGGCGGCAAAGCCGAATTCGTCGGTCGCGCCGTAGGACATCCCGCCTCGTACTCCGCCGCCGGCCAGCCACATGCTGAAGCCGTAGGGGTTGTGATTGCGCCCCGGCGCCCCTTCGCCCTCGGCAAAGGGCATGCGGCCGAACTCGCCCCCCCAGATCACGAGCGTGCTCTCCAGCAGGCCGCGCCGCTCCAGGTCAGTCAGCAAGGCGGCGATCGGTTGATCGACTTCCTGGCCGTGCCGGCCATGGTTCTTTTCGACGCTCTCGTGTGCGTCCCAGGTTTCCTCGAGATGGCCCCCGCCCGAATACAGCTGCACGAAGCGAACTCCCCGTTCGACCAGGCGCCGGGCGATCAGGCAGTTGCGGCCGAACTCGTTCGTCGGCTCCGCGTCGACTCCGTAGAGGTCGAGCGTACCCTGGTCTTCCTGCGACAGGTCGACCGCCTCGGGGGCTTCCGACTGCATCCGGTAGGCGAGCTCGTAGCTGGCCATCCGCGCGGCCAGCTCGGCCCCCCCGGGGCGCGAATCGAGATGGTGCTGATTCAACTCGGCCAACAAATCAAGCTGCTCGCGCTGCGCTGCGCTGCCCAGCGCCTCGGGGCCGCGCAAATCGAGCACTGGCTCGCCGACCGGTCGGAACAACGTCCCCTGGTACGTGGCGGGCATGAAGCCGCTCGACCAGTTGGGCTGGCCCGAGATCGGCCCGCCGCGCTTGTCGAGAATCGTCACATATGCGGGCAGATTCGCGTTCTCGGCCCCCAGGCCATACACGGCCCAGCTTCCCAGCGAAGGGCGCCCGATGAAGGTGCTGCCCGTGTTGATGGCCACCAGCGCCGACCCGTGCGCATGACTGTCGGTGTGGCACGAGCGGATCACCGCCAGCTTGTCGGCGTGCTCGCGGACCTTGGGAAAGTAGTCGGAGACCAGCAAGCCGCTCTCTCCGCCGGGGCGAAACTTGCGCCAGGCCGGCGTGAGGAACCCCATTTTGCGGTTGCCCGAGTTGGTGAACTTGAAGTCCGGCGGCAGCGGCTGCCCCGCGTACTTCTCGAGGCTCGGCTTGTAATCGAACGTATCGACCTGGCTTGGACCCCCGTTCATCAGCAAGAAAATGCAGGCTTTGGCCTTGGCCGGAAAGTGTTGCGGCTTCGGTTTGAGCGGGTCGGTGCGCTGCGCTTCGCCCGCGGCGGCATGCCGCGCGAAGAAACCGTCGCCCGCCAGCAGGCTGCTCAGCGCCAGGCCGACGAACCCGCCCCCCATCTCCCAGACGAACTCGCGGCGCGACTGCCCGCAGGGAAAGCGACGTTGGAGCGACAACCGCGGGTGCGAAGTAGGATCGTTGTGCATCGTTTAGTCGACGTAGACAAACTCGTTGGAATTCAGCAGGACATGGCAGAGCGAGGCCCAGGCGCGGCGGTCGACCTCCTGGGGAGAGACCGTCGCGGCCGAGGCCGCGATATCCGCGTTGGCAAAGCGCTCACGCTGCCGGGCGAGGTGCCCGAGCGCCGCCTGGCGTTCGGTGTCATCGGGAAGGCGGCCCAGGGCGAGTTGCCAGACGCGATCCACGCGTCCTTGTGCGTCGCTGGGGATTTCCCCCAGCACGCGGTCGGCCAAGGCGCCGCTTTGCTCGTGCACGAAGTCGTTGTTCAAAAGCACCAACGCTTGTGGCGCAACGGTCGAGACATTGCGCTGCGAGCAAGGCTGCGTCGTGTCGGCAAAATCGAAGGCCGTCATCAGCGGCAGCAGCAATGAGCGCTTCGTAAAGATGTAGATACTGCGCCGTCGCTGTTCCTCCGGAGGGGAAGGCTTCCAGGCGT
>JAEUIK010000408.1 GCA_016793185.1 Planctomycetaceae bacterium
ACCAGCCAGCGAATGCTCCGAGGATCCGATGCCGCGCACTTCCCCGATCTGGCTCTCCGTCGCTCTCGTGTCGCTGCTGGCCGCGACCCTCACTCCGACACGCGCCGCCGCTGGCGACTTCACGGTCGAGGAGCACGACGATGGCGTCAAAATCCTGCTCGATGGCCAGCTCTTTACCAACTATCTGAAGAAGTCGGGCACGAAGCCGATCCTCTGGCCGATCCTCGGACCGACGGGCGCGCCGATGACGCGCGCCTTCCCGATGGAGCGCATCAAGGGTGAGAAGATGGATCATCCGCACCATCGCTCGCTCTGGTTCACGCACGGCAGCGTCAACGGCGTCGACTTCTGGCTCGAGAGCAAGACCAAGGGAGGGCAAGAGGTCCATCGCGAGTTCAAGAAGGTCGCAGGAGGCCCGCAAGCGGTCGTCTCGGCCGTGGTCGATTGGATCGCTCCCGACGGCAAGAAGGTGCTCGAGGATGAACGCACCTACACGTTTCGCACCGACGGCGACGCCCGCATGATCGACTTCGACATCACCCTCACGGCCACCGAGGGGGAGGTCAAGTTCGGCGATACCAAGGAAGGGACCTTTGGCGTCCGGGTGCCGACGGTCATGGATGTCGAGAGCAAGAAAGGGGGCAAGATCGTCAATAGCGAGGGGCTCGTCGACGCCGCCGCCTGGGGCAAGCCCGCCGCCTGGGTCGACTACCACGGACCCGTGAATGACGAAGTCGTCGGCGTCGCCATTCTCAATCACCCGGCCAGCTTCCGCTTTCCCACCACCTGGCACGTGCGCACCTATGGCCTGTTTGCCGCCAATCCCTTCGGGTGGCACGACTTCACGGGCGACAGCGCTCAGGATGGCTCGCACACGCTCGCCGCGGGCGAGAAGTTGACGTTCCGCTACCGCGTGGTCTTCCACAAGGGAGACGAGAAGCAGGGCGCGATCGCCGAACAGTTCAGCAAGTATTCGCAAGCAGCCGCGCAGTAACGCAGGCGCCGCGGCGCCTGCACGCAGCACGATCCCGCGCGATCCCAACGCTAGGTGCAACCGCGCGCGAAGTCTCGCACACTTTGCACGGATCGGGCGTAAGTAATCGGCACATCTTGCCGATAGCAACTATTGTCAGCATTTCATCCAATCTTCGCAGATAGGCGAAATGCTCATGCGGGTTGCGAATCGCAGAACTTGAGAGATTCTGAAATCCACAGCGACATTCGACGGATGTCGTTTGAGCGCAAGGCAGTCGAGCGCCGCGGGTGCCGGCCGCCGGTCTTCGGGGGGAAAGCGGGCTGGGCGACGGGTCGGCAGGGGCGCACCCCCTTCCTGCTCAGACGCCAGCGCTGCCACCACGAAGGTTAGCGCTCCAGCGGTATCCTGGCGATCAGCCGGCAAACGCCGGGTGGGTCGCTCGCTCGATCCATGAACGCCCAGGGAGAACTGAGATCGCGACCTGATTTTGCCTGCTTGAGATTCATCCAACCCGATTCGCCGCGAAGCAAGCCAAGGGCTCGCAACGCCGGGCGCCCCTCAGGCCGAGACTGCGGACGAATCGAGACTTGCCCCACGGCGGGAGCATGATGTTTCCGCCCTCCGGGCAGCTGTCCTCATCATCCATTCATAAAACAAGACGACACACGGAGGTTCAGTCATGCTAGTTCTCTCGCGGCGGGAGGGGGAATGTATTCGGGTCGGCGATTCGGTCGTCATTACCATTGTGCGAGTCGCCGGCGATAAAGTCCGAGTGGGTATCGAGGCTCCGGCCAACGTCGTGGTGCTCCGCGGCGAACTGCAGCCTTACGAACGCGAAGAAAATGCCGCGCCGCTGGTCATCGCCCCCCGGAATCCGCCGGGCGAATCGATTCTGCGGGCTGCTTCCTGATCGGTCGACTGGCCGCCGGAGGGTCGCGGCGGCGGTTTCTTGTGACTCCAATCATGCCTCGAGGGCGCTCAAGTCCTCGGGGCATTTTTCGTTTCCGGGCCGGGTGCCCGCCCTCTGCCGTACCGCTTTGGCCCGATTCTGCCCAGTTCGCGCGCCGGCCGAAGGTTAGGAACGCGAATTGCTTGTTGAAGCGCACGTCCGGCTGGCGCAAGACCGACGCCCGCCGACGTGTGAATCCATGAAGAATATTTGATGGGTTGTGCTGAAATGCTTTGACAGTGCAATTCCGCTCGGATAGTGTACGGGAGAACGTGGCCGTCGGGCGGCACCGCCCGGCAACCGTGCCGCGTACCCGCAACCAACGCAGCCAAGAGGGAATTTGGCGATCCCAGTTCGGGCGGCCCGCCAGCAAGGCGATGTCCCCAACCCAGCGTGGATCGACAATTGCTACTCGGCTGTTCCCGCCTCAAAATGCGACCGTTATCCGCAGTGATCGCCAGCCCTTGGACTGGCTCTCGTTGGTATGGTCAGCGCTTCGAGCGATGGTGTGCTCCAGCAGCGTGCTGGTCCCTGTCGAGTCGACCGTTGCGCATGCCTGTGCGTTT
>JAEUIK010000469.1 GCA_016793185.1 Planctomycetaceae bacterium
CGTGGCGCGGGCGCAGCAGCTGGCCCGCCAGGCACTCGAGGCCGCTCAGAAGGAGCTGCACGAACATCGCGAGACGGCCGGCAACCTCGCCCAGCAGATGTCGCTGCAACTGACCGGCAAGCCTGACCGGGAACTCTCGAATGTCTTGCAGCACTCGGGGCAGCGGGTCAACGACCTGCGTCGGCGCGTCCAGCTCGACGAACAGATCGAGCAGTTGCAGGAGCATCGCGAGGACCTCGAGGAAGAAAACCACGAGTGGCACGAAGAGCAAATGCTCTCGGTCCGGACGATCGCCGTGCTGGCGACGATCTTTGCGGCCGGCGCTGCGATGCTCTTTGGCGGGCTGTTCCTCCCGCGCGAGATTGTTGGCGGCCATGGCCTGGGGATGGCCGTGCTCGGCATCTGCTGCGCGGCGGGAGCCGTGCTCAGCAAGTTCGTGATCGAACGCTACAACGAGTTCAACCTCGATACCTGCAGCCGGCAACTTTCAATGGTCAAGGCGCAGATCGAAGAAGCGATCGCCGAGCGCGACGAGCTCGACGAGCGTCTTCCCCGCGGCGGCGGCCCGCTGCTGGCGCGGCTTCAGGCCGCCGAGCGCGAGCTGGCCGCGCACGAGGATCTCCTGCCGCTGGAAGGGCGCCGCCAGGCCAGCCTCCGACAGGCCGAAGAGGCCGAAGCGGCCGTCGCTAGGGCCGAGCGGGAACTGGCCGAGACGCGCGACCGCTGGCAGAGCCTCCTGGTCGAACTCAAACTCCCGCAGTCGCTCCGGCCGAAGCAGCTGGGCGAATGGGGCGAACAGGCCGAGCAATGGAGCCGCCTGGCCGAGCGCCTGGCAGCGCAAAAGCGCGAAGTCGCCGACCGGCAGCGGGCCTTGGACGCCCTGGCTGGAAGGCTCACCAGCGTCTTCAAGGAGGCGGAGATCCGTCCCGCCAGCAATCGCCCCCTCGAACAGCTCCGGCAACTGCGACAGGCGCTGGCCGAACAGAGCGTGCTGGTGGAGAAGCGCAACGAACAGCGCAAGCAATTGCGGTCGATCCGCCGCGAGGCCGAACGCGCCGCCCGGCTGGTCGCCGAGTTCCGGCTCCGCCGCCGCACGCTGCTGCTGGCCGCCGGCGTAGAGAACGAAGCCGACTTCCGCGCCCGTGCCCTCGAGCAGGCCGAGACCGTCAGCCTCCGGCAAGAGCTCGCGCAGGTCCGGGCCGATCTGGCCACGGCGCTGGGCGAGCATTTTGGCGAGGAGATGCTCCGCGGCTGGCTCGAAGAGCCTTCGGCGAGCAACCTCGACCAGCATTGGGAAGGCCTGGTCGGCGAGATGCACGAACTGGAGGCGACGATTCGCCAGAAGTTCGAGCAGCGTGGCCAGCTTAACGAACAGCTCAAGGCCCTGGCGGCCGATCGCCGCCCGAGCGAGAAGCGTCTCGAGTTCGACCTCTTGAACGAGCACCTGGCCGAGGCGATCCAACGCTGGCAAGTGCTGGTCGTGACACATCGCCTGCTCGACC
>JAEUIK010000477.1 GCA_016793185.1 Planctomycetaceae bacterium
TCAAGCCGCTGGGCGTTGATCTGATCGACTGCTCGTCGGGTGCGCTCGTTCCCGCGGCCAAGATCCCCGTCGGACCCGGCTTTCAGGTTCCGTTCGCCGCGCAGATCAAACGCCAGGCCGAGATCCTCACGGGGGCCGTCGGCCTGATCACCGAACCGGACCAAGCTAACCAGATCATTGCGGGCGGCGACGCCGACGTGGTGCTGATCGCCCGCGAGATGCTGCGCGAGCCCTATTGGGCCGACAAGGCCTACCTCGCCCTGCACGCCGAGCCGCCGTGGCCTGTCCAGTATGGATATGCCGTGCGCCTGCGAACGCCAGGGAAATAGCCGTTCGCGTGCGTCCGCCTCGTGGACGCTGACCCGACACCCTCCGGCGCTCGACTGGCGGCTGCGCGGGGCGAGACGTAAAATCGTCGTGCGGGAATTCTGGCCAGATACTGACCGACGATTCCCCGATGCGCCTGTAGCTCAGCAGGATAGAGCAGCGCTTTCCTAAAGCGCAGGTCGCAGGTTCGAATCCTGCCAGGCGTATTTGTCGGATCGCCGCCGAGAGCGACGCGATTTGCCCCCTCCCCAACTCTAAGTATAATCCCAGCAACTGGTAGCACTGCACGAACGCGGGGTGCGAACGTCCGCGTGGCACTCCCACCGCCCGGCGTTCCGCGGCAAGATCCCCCCCACGGGAAACTCGCCGGGGGCTCGGCGATTTGTCATACTGCTCCGGGGCGGCCAGTTCATCGCGCGGTCGTACAGTCGACCGCCGACTCGACTTTTCCACATCCAGCCGGAACAGACGACGCTCGATCGGAACCGGAACTCGCGATCGAGTCTCCCAGAGAGGATGCCCCCTATGATGCGACGCGCTGCCGCGATCCTGCTCGCTGCCTTGGTTTGGTTGAGCACTGGGGGTGCGTTCGACGCCGCGGCGCTCGAGCTCCTGCTCAGCAGCCGCGATTCGAACGAGATCTACAAATTCGATCTGGCCACGCGCGTCGGAACTCCATTCATCTCGGGCGGAGCTAGCGGCCTCTCTGGTCCGGTCGGTATGCGCTACGGCCCCGACGGCAATCTCTATGTCAGCAATTTCTATACAAGCGAGATTCGCAAGTACAACGGCACGACCGGCGCGCCGCTGGGCGTGTTCGTCAGCTCCAAGGCGGGGCTGAGCGCCCCCACGGATCTGCGTTTCGGTCCCGACGGCAACTTGTACGTCGCCAACTTCGGCGATTCCACGATTCTGCGATTCGACGGCCAGACTGGCGCGCCGCTACCCGGCGACAACGGCAAAGCGTTCGCCTCGGGCGGAAACCTGGCCCAGGGAACCAGCCTCAAGTTCAACGGCAATGATCTGTACGTGGCCGATTTCGGCAGCGACCGCGTGCTCAAGTACAACATCACGCAGTCTCCCTCCGTCGCATCGACGGTCTTTGCCAACATGACTCCGTTCCTGACCGACGACGGATTTTCGCCTGGCGGGATCGCCTTTGGGCCGAATGGCGATCTCTACGTGTCGGGGCTGTTGGGACAGAACATCGGCGTCTTCAGCTCGACCGGCGCGCCGATTCGTCAGTTCAACGCACCGTCTTTCAGCTTTCCTTCGGATCTCCTCTTCACACCCGACGGCCAGTTGCTGATCGCCAGCACGGGTTTGAACGGAATCTTCTCGTTCGATCCGCTCACGGGGAACATCAACTCCTATGCCACTCCCGAGAATCCTTTCGGACTCTATCTAACCCATCCGGGCATTGCCATTGCCGGCGAGATGCTCTTTGTGGCCGTGCCCGGCGATGCCACCGAGGATGCGATCGTGGACGGGGCCGATTACACGATCTGGGCCGACCACTACTTGCAGACCACCAACCGCGGCGTCGCGCGGGGAGACTTCAATCACGACGGCCTCGTCGATGGCGCCGACTACACGATCTGGGCCGATCACTATTCGCCGGCGCCGACGCTCGCCGCGCTGGCGGTCGTGCCCGAGCCGTCGACTTTGGTGCTGGCGGGCGCGGGCTCGCTCGCGGCGATCCTCTTCACGTTGCGCCGAACTCGACGCGCGTCGGCCAATCCATGACGAGTCGCAAGTTCACCAACGCAGCGATCGCCCCGGACCGCCGCTTGCGGCGCCGCTCTGGCTTCACGTTGGTGGAACTTCTGGTGGTGATCGCCATCATCGGGCTGTTGATCGCGATCACCCTGCCGGCCGTGCAGGCCGCGCGCGAAGTGGGTCGGCGCGCGAGCTGCCTCAACAATCTCCGCCAGCTCGGCGTGGCCATGATTCACTACGATGAATCGCGCGGCCATCTCCCCACCGGCGCCGACTCGAAGCAGTATCCCGCGTTTCCCAATCATCCCCACAACTTCTACCGTTGGTCGACGTTTGCCCACCTGGCGCCGTACTTCGAGCAGAGCAATGCCGTCAACCTGCTCGACCTGAACCTCCCCTTGTACGGCCCCGTGGGCTTCAAGGTGATGGCGCGCAACGAGCCGGGGGTCGCGCAAGTGATCGGAATGCTCTTGTGCCCCAGCGATCGCGGCATCCCGGTGGCGGATGGATTCGGACCCACCAACTACGCGGTCTGCACCGGGAGCGGCGCCGGCGGGGGGACGCCGTTCGAGACCGACGGCCTGTTTCATATCAACTCCCGCACGCGCTACCGCGATATTCTCGATGGCGCCAGCAACACGATCGCCATGTCCGAGAGCTTGCTGGGAGATGGGCCCGTCAATACCACCAAGCGCGAGTTGATTGACCCGCAAACCGCCTACGTCTTCAGCTTTTCGCTGCCGCCGCTGACCGCAGCGGCCTGTGACGGGGCCAGCAAGTGGAATGTCACCGACCTGCGCGGATTCTCCTGGGCCAACGGCGAGTACCGCTGCACGCTTTACAATCACCATTTGCCGCCGAACTCGCAGCGCATCGATTGCCTGAGCGCATTGCAAGGCGCCGACGTCACGACGCGCTACGCCGCCTTCGGTTGGCGGTCGGCGCGAAGCCGGCATCGCCGAGGGGTCAACGCCCTCTGGGCCGACGGCTCGGCCCGGTTTGTCAGCGACGACGTCACGCTCGCCGTCTGGCAGGCGTGGTCGACGCGTCACGGCAGCGAGGCGGCTCCCAACGAATAGCCGGCGCCGCACAAGTCGGGCAGCCCGCGCCACTCGTGGCGAATGTTGCGCATGAGCAGCGCGCAATCGAACGCGACGCTTCCTGCCGGGAACCGTGCCGCGTCGGCAAAGTAGCTCGAGAACACGTGCTCGACCTGCAACGGAGTGACCTCCCAGTTCAACGCCCGCAGTTCGAGGCCGTCGTAGACACCCTCGCGCGGACCGGGCGAATAGCCGCAAACGCCGGTGCGAAAGAAATCCGAGGCCTCCGCCAGCGAAGCGAACACGGAATCGCGCGGCAAGTCAGCCGCAATGCTCCCCCTGACACGCGCCTCCGCCGCACCGTCCAGGCTGCGAAAGCCCACGTCCAAGCAGTCCTGGTGCTCGCAGACGTCGAACTGGGCGCGGTGATGAACGCCGGGGAAGATCCGTCCCCCCACCGCGGCGTTGAGTCGCGAGTTCGTGTCGCGGCGGTGAACGAAGACGCCCGATCGCGTCCCGCCCGGCTCGTCCCACTCGACGGCGATTCGATGGGCCGCATTCTCCGACCCGAGTCCCAGCCATGTGGGCCAGCCGCGCGGGCGAATCTGACCGAGGCGGATCAAGCAGATGCCGCCGAGCCCCCAGCCGCCCACGCTCTGCGGTCGAAACGGAGGCGGAACCACGCGTGCCAGCACGTCGAAGTCGACGCGGAAGTTGACCAGCAGCCGGCGCTCGATCACGCCGAATAGCACGGGAAGGCGCATCCAGAATTCCCCCTGGCCGGGCCGCATGGGATGGTCGCTACATGACCAACCGCAAGGCCAAGTGGATCATTAACCGCTGCAGGCGAGGACGCTCCCAGGAGGACGAGCGAGCTCCACTGCGAGCTGCCAGGCTCAGCGGAACAGCCAGTAAGCCAGCCCCGCAATGCCGAGGACGACCCCCAGCATCACCGCCCACCCGACTTGGCTCTGCCACGCCGCCAGCAGAAAGGTGCTGAGATAGGTATCGCGCGAGGGGACTTCCTCGGGATAGACCAGGTTCTCGACGTCAACGCCGGGCTCGTAGATGCGCGAAGTCACGACCGGCACGGGCGCGCGGCCACCTTCGACGATCGCCTTGATCTCGGCGAAGTGTGGACATCCCTCGTCGAGCAGCGGCGCCAGCTGCACGGCGTCTTCCTCCGGGACAAACCCGATCATGTAGCCGTTCTCGAGGCGGACCTCGATGGCGTTGGGACTGAGCGGACTGGCGGGGTCGCGTGCCAGGAAAACCTGGTCCCCCGCGGCGGCGAATTGCTCGATCAGTTCCGCGCGGCCGTCGTGGTGGACCCCCGCCAGCATGAACTTGCTGGTCGCCAAGGGGGCGACCTTGTCGCTGGAGGATTCCGCGCCGGGCTCGCGATGCTTCGGCGCCGGGACGCGGTCGTGCGCCCGTTTGGCCGGGCGCGAGGGTCGCCGCACCTCGCGTTTGCGGGGCGGCGCTTGCACGGCCACGCTCTCGCTGGAGTTTCGCGCCTTTTCGCGCTGGATCCGCTCGCGGTGCTCACGTTCCGATTCGGCTTCGCGCCGGGCGTCGACCGCCTCGCGGCGAGCCTCGGGCGGAAGCACCAGCTCGATCGCCTGGTACAGCTCCTGACGCTCCTCGCGCGTGATTCGCCGGTCGGCCAGAATCCGCTCGACCGTCTCGTGCAGGAAGGTGATCGCGGGCAGGTCGGAATCGCGGTTGTCCTTGAGCCAGCGCCGCAGCTCGGCGATTTCCTCGCGCGCCAGGTAACCGTCGTCGGTGACGGTCTGACAGAGTGCCAGCAACTCGGCCCCGATGCCACTCGCCCGCTCGGATCGGGTCAGCGAAACACGCCTGCTCATCGATTCCTCCCTGAAAGGCGCAAGCCCGGCTCGTGCGGCGTCAGGGGCAGCTCCTGGCCAGTTCACGTTGCCGCGCGCATCAATTGTCTGTAATTCCCTACCAGGGAACGGGAATTCGTCGCAAGACCGGCTTGCGTCGGGCCGGCTCGCGTCGGGTGCCAGCACTTTGGTCAAACGGGGCGCGCCAGTCGGTTCCGCGGGGACTCCGGACGGTCTTCGCGCCTGTTCGTAAGTAACTGCCCCCCTGCGACGTAGGATGCTGGCTTGCGTCCCCCCAGGGGGGTGGCGATTTGACCTGCTCGATCCATCCGGGGAGAATTGCCGCCAGGGGTGATTCGCAGGACGAGGGATTCAGAGTGCCTTTTCGTTTCGCCTGGATCACGCTTCTGCTTCTCTCGACGTCGATTGCGGCCCCCGCCTCTGCCCGCGAGTTTCGCTTTCAATCGCTGGGGGTGCTCCCGGGGGGAATCGACAGCTCGGCGTTCGGCGTCTCGGCCGACGGTTCGTTTGTGGTCGGGGCGAGCCGCGCGCTCGGCGGCGACCGGGCCTATCGCTGGTCGGCCAAGAGCGGCATGGTCGCCATCGGCGACCTCGCCGGCGGCGACGTCGACAGCGACGCCTATGCCATCTCCAGCAACGGCCTCGTGATCGTCGGCTACGGCACCTCGGACCGCGGCCGCGAGGCGTTCCGCTGGAATGCGCTCACCGGCATGTCGAGCCTCGGTTCGCTCGCGCCAGACTTTCCCTATGGTACGGCGTATGGCCTCTCGGCCGACGCCAAAATCACCGTGGGTTTCTGCGGCACCGAGAACGGGGTCGAAGCCTTTCGCTGGACCGCCGCCGGAGGGTTGCAAGCCCTGGGGGGCCTGACGCCGGACTTTCTCAACAGCTTTGCGTTCGGGATTTCGCCCGACGGGGGTGTGATCGTCGGCGCGAGCCAGTCGCCGGACCACTACGAGGCCTTCCGCTGGGATAGTGCGCACGGCATGGTTGGCCTAGGGAGTCTCGCCGAGGGATACGATAGCTTTGCCTATGCCGCCTCCAGCAACGGTTCGGTCATTGTCGGCGACAGCTTTTCGTCCGTCGGTAAGCAGGCCTTTCGCTGGACGCAAAACGGCGGAATGATCGGCCTCGGAGATCTGCCGGGGGGCGACTTCCAAAGCAACGCCACCAGCGTTTCCGGCGATGGCACGATCGTCGTCGGCAGCAGCTATGCCGAAAATGGCGCCGCCGCGTTCCTCTGGACCGCCACCAGCGGAATGCTCAGCCTGCAAGGGCTGCTCGAGCACAACGACATCGCCAACCTTGCCAATTGGCAGTTGCGCGAAGCCAACGCCATTTCGACCGACGGACGGACCATCGTCGGAGCCGGTGTCGATCCCAACGGCGCTACGCGCGGCTGGATCGTCACGCTTCCCAACCGAGGCGACGCCAACTTCGACGACATCGTCGACGGCGCGGACTATACCCTCTGGGCGAACCACTACCTCGCCACCGGCGCCAAGTGGGCCGATGGCGACTTCAATTTCGACGGCGTCGTCGGCGGCGGCGACTACACGATCTGGGCCGATCGCTATGCGCCGGGCACCGTCCTGTCGGTCGCTGCCGTGCCCGAGCCGGCCAGTGGCCTGTTGGCGGCAGTGGGCGTCGCGCTGGTCGCGCTGCTGCCGATTGCTCGGCGCCGCCGTGCGCGATGACTCGCGCCGGAGGCCCGAGCCGATCTTTCAAGCGCCCCCGAACAGCGCTCGCCCGATCGCGACCACGATCCAATAGGTGAACAGCAGGGCGCCGGCGAGCACCGCCAGAATCACCGCGCCGATCGCGGCGACGAACAGCCAATCGCCGCGGCGCACGCGGCGCAGCTCGCCCGGCGTCGCGGCGGCGTGCGCCCTGAGCAGGGCGACGTTCCGCGTGTTCGCTTTCCAGGCGACGTCGAAAAAGTCTCCCAGCAACGGCAGCGACCCGATCACCAGGTCGATGATCACGTTCAGCGCCATCCGCACCAGCGTGACGCGCGGCACGCCGTAACGGGCGGCGGCCTGCAGGATGTACAGCGACACCAGCGCCAAGAGCGTATCCCCCGCACCGGGCAACAGCCCGATGATGGCGTCGAACCCAAAGCGGATGGGGGTGCCGGGGATGGCAAAGACGCTATCCATCCAGCGCGCGAGCTGCTCCAGATCGCCGATCCGGGGCACGTGCTCCCCTTCCTGGAACACCGTGACCGGCGGACTCTCGGGCGTTCGCGACCTGTCGATCATAGACGGCTCTCCCACGCTGCGGCGATCCTCACGGCAGTTTAGCCCAATCGTCGCTGGGCGGCTGCGCGGGTGGTAGGATGGAGGGATGGACTTGTTTGGCGATACCGATCCGCGACTAATGCCTCCTCATTTCTTCTGGAGTGCCATCCGCGTTGATTACTCGACGGCGCAGCGGGCCGATACCTCGCAGCAGAATTTTACCGTGGCTCCGCGCCATTGGTATCTCGACGCTTACATCCGTTGCTGCGATTGCCAGGAGGTTTTTCGATTTGACGCGTCTGAAC
>JAEUIK010000495.1 GCA_016793185.1 Planctomycetaceae bacterium
TCGGCTGGGAAGCCTGCAGGTCCGCGTGGGGGATCGCGTGCAGGCGGGTGCGGAACTGGCGTACCTTGAGAGTCGCACGCTCGCCCAGGCCGAACGCGACCTGGCGCAGAGCCAACTCGACGACGCGCGCACGCGGTTGGAAGCGGAACAGACGGTCGCGGCGACGACGGTCGCCGCGGCCGAACTCGGCGTCGAAGAGACGCGACTGCAACAGCACGACATCGCGAATCAGGAGGCGCGCGTCGGACTTGCCCGGGCCAACGTGGAGTTGATTGCCAAGGAGCTGGCAAGACTGACGGGCCTCTCGACGGAGATCGTTCCGCCGCAGGAACTCGATCAGAAACGCTTGCTCGAACGGCAAGCCCAAGAAGAATTGCGCGTCGCCGAAACGTTGCTCGCCAAGCTCAAGGCCGGGGCCTCGCTGGCCGAACGCGCGGCACTCGGTAAGCTGCAGGCGGCCCAGGCCAACGCGCGGCTCCTGACGGCCGGAGGCGGCATCGCCTCGCTGGAGCAGACCGTCCGCTTATCGCAGGCTCGGCTCGATCGAACCGTCGTTCGCGCCCCCCACGCGGGACAGATTCTCGAGATCCTGACGCACCCGGGCGAAATGCTCAGCCAGCGCCCGATTCTACAAATGGCCGACACCAGTCAAATGCAGGTGGTCGCGGAGGTCTACGAGACTGATATCGCCCACGTGCGCCTCGGGCAAAAGGCCATCGCCAGCAGTCGGGCACTCGCGGCGCCGCTTGCGGGAAAGGTGGTCGAGATCGGCTCGTTGGTCGCACAGAACGAAGTCCAAAGCCTGACGGCTTCGACCCCGAGTGCGCAGCGCGTCGTCAAAGTTCGGATCCAGCTCGACGACAGCGCCGCGGCCGCGCGCTTGATCAATCTGCAGGTCGACGTGCAGTTTCTCGGCGGGAACGAGGTCGCTCAGGCCGGGCGATAAGACCGTCGGCGGGGTGCGGCGGCGCGCTGCGTCGCGACCCGTTGCGTGGGACAGGTTGCGAATGAAGACCCCGCTTGCCTGGCGAAACCTGATCCACGACAAGGCCCGCAACGCCGTGGCGATCGTGGGGGTGGGGTTCGCCGTGCTGTTGATTCTGATGCAACTCGGCTTCTATGGATCGGTGCTGCAGACCGCGACGACGATTCAGGACCACCTCACGTTCGACCTGCTGATTGCCTCGAAGAATTACTTGTTCATCACGCGCCCCGGTTCGTTTGCCGAGGCGCGTCTCCATCAGGCGCGCGGCGTGGCCGGAGTCGTGGATGCATGGCCCCTGGGCGTCAGCCTCTGCCCGTGGGAGAATCCCGCCACGGGACGGCGTCGCGCGATGCTGGTGCTGAGCTGCGAGCCGCATTTGCCGGCGGTCCGCGTCGAGAATCCGAGCGCCGCGCTCACCGCGCTCGAGCGGCCGAGTACCGTCATGATCGACCGCCGCTCGCGTCCCGAGTTCGGTCCGCAAGCCGCGGGGACGCGGGCAAAAATGGGACCGCTGGAAGTCGAGATCGCCGGGCAATTCACCCTGGGAACAGGTTTCGGCGCCGACGGCGCAGTGCTAACAAGTGCGCGCACTTTCGCGCGGCTCTTTCCACAGGTCGGGCCGCAGGCCACGAACCTGGGGCTCGTTCAGCTCGCACCGGGAGCGGATCCCGATCGGGTTGCTGCGGAATTGCGAGAACGTCTACCGGCAGACGTGCAGGTCTTCACGCGCCCCGAACTCAATCAGCGCGAGCGACAGCATTGGGTGGTCAAAACGTCGGTGGGGGTGATCTTTGGTCTCGGGGTTGCGATGGCGCTGGTTGTTGGCATGGCCATTGTTTACCAGGTGCTGTCGAGCAGTATCGCCCGGCGCTTGCGCGAGTACGCTACGCTCAAAGCCCTTGGTTACCCGACGGGCTACCTCTGGCGCGTCGTGCTGACTCAGGCGATCGCCCTGGCCGTGGCGGGTTACCTGCCGGGCTTGCTGGTTGCCTGGCAATTGTATGGCGTGACCCGCTCGGCAGCGCATATTCCGATGCAGCTGGGCTGGGTGCCGGCCGTGAGCGTGCTTTTTCTGGCCGTAGGAATGTGTGCCGCGGCCGGTGTGATCTCGTTGCGGAAAGTAACCGGTGCCGATCCGGCGGAGTTGTTCTGAGCGCCGGAGTTCGCCCGGCAGCGTGCGACCTCGCGAGCCGAGGAGTTGACGTGCGATGCGTGTCCCGTTGGCATGGCAGAACCTGACGCACAACAAGCGCCGCCTGGGCCTGGCGATCGCCGGAGTGGGCTTCGCCGTGCTGCTGATGTTCATGCAACTCGGCTTCCGCAACGGCATGCTCGACAGCAACGTGGCCTTCGTCGAGGCGCTGAACGCCGACCTGATCATCACCAGCGCAGCACGTTATACCCTGTCGGTCAGCGAGCCGTTTGCCCGCCAGAGGTTGGTGCAGGTCAAGAGTTTTCCGGGCGTGGCTGGAGCGTACCCGGTTTATATCGAGACGCGCCAGTCGTCGCTGGTCAACTCCGATGATGGCGTCGCCCGGCCGATCCGGACGATTGCCTTCGAGTTGGACGATCCCGCATTCAAGCTTGCCGCGGTCGAGTCGCAGCGCGGGGCATTGCGGATTCCCCAAACGGCGCTCGTCGACGCCAAGAACAAGCCTGACTTCGGACCCGTGGCGGTGGGAGAGGAAGTCGCGCTCGCGGGCCGGCCCGTCAGGATTGTCGGCCAGTTTCGCCTGGGAACCGACTTCGCCAATGATGGCAACCTGGTGACGAGCGCCGAAACGCTGGCCACACTCTTCCCGAGCCGTTATGGCCGGGGCAACCCGTTGGATCGCGTCGATCTGGGACTGGTGCGTATCGCCAACGGGGCCCGGGCTCGGGACGTGCAAGCCGACCTGGTTCGCTCCCTCCCCAGCGATGTCA
>JAEUIK010000506.1 GCA_016793185.1 Planctomycetaceae bacterium
TCGGCTGGCTCAAGGAAAGCCGCCGCATCTTCTCCCGCTTCGAAAAGACTGCCAAAAATTTCGGCGGCATGCTCAAACTCGCCTTCATCAGGCAATACCTAACTTATAAGCTCGTTTGATGCCTTTTGGGACAAAGCCTAGCAACAACAGGCCGATCAGCACGCCTACCAGGGCGCCGGTCATGATGGTTCGCACCGTTTCGAGGGCAATCGTTTCCATGGCCACGGCCTCCTTCGCTTGGTCCTTGGATGAACGTCCTGTGGAACCGTCGCTGCTCCATCAATCCTACGTAGGTGGGATTAGATGCCCGTGAGTCGAATCTAAGATCGGGTTAATCTAGGCCGCGAGCGCGCGGGGGCGACGGGAGCACGCGCAGCTTGTCGCAACGCGTGTGGCTGTTATGCTTTGCCTGTCCCCGACGTTTCGGCAACGAGAGAAAAAGGACGTGCCATGACCCCCTGTGGATTTGCGATCACCGTCGCGCGACGCGTGTCAACGCTGGTCCGTGTGCTCGCCCGTTGCGCTGCAACGGCATTGGTGCTGTTCGGACCACCCACCTGGACAGACGCCGCCGAATCCACGGCGAAGCTGGCGGGCTTGACCGGAGCCGTCGAGGTCTACACCGATGAACATGGGATCCCGCATATCTACGCCCAGAGTTGGACCGACGCCGCGCGGGCGCTGGGGTATCTGCACGCCGGTGACCGGCTGTGGCAGATGGACATGTTCCGCCGGCAAGCCTCGGGCACGAGCGCCGAGATCGTCGGCAAGGGTGGTCTGGCCTCGGACATCCTGGTGCGACGGCTGGGGATTCGCCGAACAAGTGAGGCCCTGTGGAAAAACGGCACGCTGCCGCAGGGATTCCGCGACGAATTGGAGGCGTACTCCGCCGGCGTGAACGCGCGGATTGCAGAGCTCGGCGAGAAGGGGCTCAGCCCCTATTTTGGCATGCTCGGGTATCAGCCTGCGCCCTGGACTCCGGTGGATTGCCTCTGTTTCGGCAAGTACATGGGCTGGGATCAATCCGGCACCGAAGACGACCTCTGGTTCGGGACCATGGTCGAAAAGCTTGGCGTGACCGCCTCCGAGGAGTTGTGGCCGCTTGATCGGCCGTACGAAGTTCCCGCCGTCAAAGTCCAGACTCCCCGGCCCGCGTTGCCGCCGCCGCATCTGATTCCCATCACGGGCGCCGCCGGCTCGTATCAGCGCGCCATGGAAACGTTTGCCGAGGTGCGCTGGCTCGGACGTGGCAACAGCTTCGGCAGCAACAACTGGGCAGTGGACGGCACCAAGACCGCCAGCGGCAAGCCGATCCTGGCCAATGATCCGCACCTGGGCTTCACGCTCCCAGCGATCTGGTACGCGGCCCACCTCTCCGTCAATGGCGAGAACCTGGCAGGTGTCACATTCCCCGGAGGGCCGGGCGTCGTCATTGGGCACAACGACCATATCGCCTGGGGAATCACCAACGAGCAGACCGACGCCGTCGATTACTTCGTTGAGACCATCAGCCCCGACGATCCACTCAAGTATCGGCACTTGGGGGAGTGGAAGACGATGACGCGGATCACCGAGGAGGTCCCCGTCCGGGGCGAGGCTGCCCACAAGCTCGACATCGACCTGACCGTGCATGGCCCGCTGATCACGCGCGACGACAAGGCCATCGCGCTGTGCTGGACCGGCCTCCGCGAAACACCCGATACGGCCGCGCTGTGGGGAATCTCGCGGGCCAAGAACGTCAAGGAGTTTCTCGCGGCGGCCGAGCAGCTGGTCGTGCCCGCCATCAACCTCGTTTATGCCGACCGTGAGGGAAACATCGCGCTCTACCCCTGCGGGCAATTGCCGAAGCGCACGCCCGGCGCGGGGAGGATTCCCCTCGACGGCGCTTCGGGCGAGCACGATTGGACCGCCTTCATTCCCGCCAGCGAGATGCCGCTGGCCATGAATCCGGCGGCGCATTTCGTGGCTTCGGCCAACGGCCGGCCTACGTCAATTGGCTACCCGTATTATCTGGGGTGGATGTGGGACCCCAGTTACCGGATGCGCCGGATCGAGCAATTGTTGACCGCCGCCGAAAAGCTCACGCCCGAAGGGATGCAAGCGATTCAATACGACCACTACGACTTATGCGCCGCGAGATTCGTGCCCGTCTTGGTCGAAGTCCTGCGGTTTGACGGACTCGAGAAGGTGGTCTCGAAGGAGGCGCTCGACCAGCTCGCGAACTGGGACTTCCAGGCCGACCCCGACGCCGTGGGGCCCGCCATCTGGCTGCGCTGGTTTAGCATGTACCGCGATGCGGTGTGGCAAGACGAATGGAAGGCGCGTGGGATCGAGCAGCCGCGCGGCTCCTGGGGGTTCTCAGGGAACAATCGCCGCGAGCCGATGCTCGAGGTGCTCGAGTTTCTCACGCGCGACTTCCCGCAGTCGATCTGGTTCGACAACCGCGCCACGCCTGAGCGGGAGGACCGCGATACGATCATGAAGCAATCCTGGGACGCGGCGATCGCCTCCCTGGTCAAAGATTTTGGCGACAACCCCGCCCAGTGGACTTGGGGAAAGCTCAACCAGCTCTACGTTCGCTCGTTGCTGGGCGAGCAACAGCTCTCGCGCGACGGCGGTCCGGTCGTCGGCACCGACTTCACGGTCAATCCCGGCGGCGGAATCGGCCGGGTGACGTCAGGCGCCAGCTGGCGGATGATCGTTGACTTTGGCCATCTCGACGACACGCGCGGCGTGTATCCGGGCGGCCAGAGCGAGAAGTTCGACAGCCCCCATTACGCGGACCTGATCCCGCTCTGGGCGAAAGGGGAGTACGCCAGGCTCAATGCCGTGGCCCCGGCCGATAAGCTCCCCGCGGCGGCCCGGAGCGCGAAGCTCACGCTCGCTCCCTGAAGATTCCCGGCGGGTTGAAGATTCCGGGCGGGCGAGCGACGGTTCACGGTGAATCGTTCACGCGCTCTCGCGCTCATCACTTCTTCGCCGCGCGGAGCGCCCGGTCGAGCGCGACCCCCAGGGTGCCGCGCTCTTCGTTGGTCCAGGCAATCCGCCCGTCGGCGCCGATGACGATGAGCGTCGGAAAGTACTCGACGTTGAACGCCACCAACGATTGTTGGGCGCCG
This sequence comes from Planctomycetaceae bacterium, assembly GCA_016793185.1. GTDB lineage: Bacteria > Planctomycetota > Planctomycetia > Pirellulales > JAEUIK01 > JAEUIK01. The sequence goes on from JAEUIK010000506.1 coordinate 3,120, forward strand.
TAACCGATGGGCCAGGTCATCCCCGTTTCCTGGACGAAGGTGCTGATCTCGCTCAGCGAATTGCTGCCGTCGGGAGTCAATCCGACAAAAACGACCCCCTGCGGCGCATAGCGGCGATGGGTTTCGACCAGTTCCGGCGCCTCGGCGCGGCACGGGGGGCACCAGTAACCGAAGGCGTCGACGACCACCACCTTGCCTTTCAAGTCCGATTCGCTCGGAAGCTTGCCGTTCAGCCAGCCCTCGGCCTGAATGGGGGGCGCGGGAACCCCCAGCGGGATCTTCGCCGGCTCGCGGCACCCGGCCAGCGCCAGCAGCAGCGCCAGGAGCATGGCCGCTCGACCCCAGGAAAACTTGAATTCGTTCATCGCCTGATTCTATCGACCTCGGCCCGACTTGTCTTGTCCCGCAATTTCGGCAAATGCCGATGGCTCAGCGCGCCACGTAACCGCCGTCCACCATGAGGTTCTCAGCCGTGATGAACGACGCTTCGTCCGACGCGAGGAACAAAATGGCGTTGGCAATCTCGACGGGGTCAGCGCAGCGCTCGATCATGTGCGACCGCCCGAAATCCGGGTCGCGGTCGGCGGCCGCCCGATCGAGCCCGCGCTCGCGCGCCCGGCTTTCGACGATCTGCGTCCAGACGGTACCAGGGCAAACGGCGTTCACGCGGATATTGTCGGGAGCCAGATCCATCGCCATGCAGCGGGTCATCTGCGCGATCGCCCCCTTCGTGGCATTATACGTGACAAACTGCGGTTGAGCGATGAAGCTCGAGATCGAACCCAGGTTGACGATCGCTCCGCCCCCCCGCTTGCGCATCTCGGGCACGACATGCTTGGCGGCGAGCGCCACGCCAATCACGTTGACATCCAGAATCTGCCGCCATTCGTCCACGGTGGCCTCAATGCCGCGGAGGACGAACACAGCGGCGTTGCTGATCAGAATATCGATTCCCCCGAAGGCCGCGACGGTTTGCGCGACCAGCGCCTGAATGCTCGCCTCGTCGGCGACGTCGGTCGTGACGGCGCGAGCCTGGCCTCCCGCTTGCTGAATCTCGGCGGCGACACCTTGCCCGAGGGCCGCATCGCGGTCGGCGACCACGACCGCAGCCCCCTCTTCAGCAAACCGCTGCGCGGTCGCGCGGCCAATTCCTTGCCCGCCGCCAGTGACCACCACGACTTTGCCAGCAAATCGTCCGCGCGAGGCAACCATTGCGAGAGTCTCCTGGCGTTGCCGGAATCAAACAACCGGACGGGCGCTTTACGTCGGATCCTACGGGGACTTGCTCGGCACCGCCAAACGCAGCAGTTGCAGCAGGAGAAAGATCCCCAGGACGCCCAGTAACATGTGGGGAACGTAGTCGGCAATCGGCAGTCCCATTTGACCGAGCACAATCCCCACCAGCAGAACCAGGGGGGCCAGCCACAGCAGGGCGCACCCCAAGGAAGTCATCGTCCCCTTGAAGGTCCCGTCTTCCGTGTAGTCTTCGTAGTGCAACTCGACCGTGCGGCCCTTGTCGAGGCTCCGCTGAATCGAGTCGGCCAATTCGATATCGCGGCAGGCGTCAACCCAGGTGGGGTGCGCAACCTCGCCCGCCAGCAGGCGCGCGAACTGGTCGAGCGCCGCGGCCGCCGGATCCCAGTCGGGGAAGCTCTCCGGGGGTTGTACATCGCTTTCTCCCCAGGCCAGCGACCAATCGCCCTCTGCGGGCATGAGGAGTTCTGCCTTCCCGCCTCCCCCGATGGCCGTGACTCGCGCTGCCGCTTCGCGCTCGACTGGGAGCACGGAATAGCGAATCAACACGTTGGCCGGCCCCGAAAGCTGCACACCCAGGCTGGCGTAGCCGCTGGGTGCGCTCGTGGGGGCCATGGCCGAGAGACGTGTGAGCTCGCCCCCCAGCAAACGCGCCAGACCGACGTCGCGCGCGAAGTGCTTCCGCACATTCTCGGCCGAGCGGTCTGCCAACCTCCGCTCGATGATCACTTGTTCGAGTTGTCCCAGCGGGGCCGTCGGCTCCGCGCCGAATAGCGCCGCCAGCCGGCGGACGGCGGGGTGCCAGCGCGTCGGCGCGTAGGGCAGGATCGGCGAGCGCGTCTCTTGGCGAATCATGTCGAGCTCGTAGCCAATGAGCATCGACGGGTGCACCGGATGGCTGACCAGCAGGGGCTTGCCCGACTGCACCAGTTTTCGCAGGCGGTCGGCGGCGGCGTCGACATCGGCCGACGACGCGACGATCACGGCGTCGATGTCGTCGGAAACGAGCAGGGACTCCCAGGCATGCTCGAACCGGGCCGTCGGAGCGAACCGCTCGACGTCCCGCCGAAACGGCCCCCAATCGCTCGCCCAGACGAGCTGGTGACGGTGATCCGCCGCCACCCCGCGCGCGAGTTCGAGAGCCTCCGGGTCGGCACCGAGCAATGCGAATTTCATGCGACCCGCGCGGATTGGAATGCGACAGCAAGCGGCTCGAAAGTCGCTCGGAATGGCGGCTGTCTTTCTAGCCTTGAGCCGCGGGAGCTGTCAATTGTCGACCGATTCCACCGCTGTCGGATTGGGGGGCCGCGATTCGGACTCGACTGCGGCAGTTTGCCCGGACTTGACGCTCGCGCCGGCGGCGCGTGCGGCCGGGAGATTCGCGGCGAAGCCGACCAGATGGCGGAAGTTGTCGCAAGCGGCGGCAAACTGCATGTCCTGACGGAGTTCGGCATCGAGTGCCCGCCCCCCGACGACCAGCGCCGTGCCGGCAAGGCTCGCCGCGCGGGCGACCCGCTCGTAATCGCTCAGAAACGTCGTGCGATCAGGAATATGCGAGACGCTCAACCAGGCAAGCGGGGCGCAATTGCTGGCCAGCGCCGCGGCGAAGGTCTCGGGGGGGAGATTCGTGCCGAATGAGTCGGCCCGCCAACCGGCCTCGCGGAGCGCCAATTCGGCCATCGTCGTTGGGAGGATGTAGAAATCTCCGCTCAACGTGCCACCAAAAGCTGCCGGAGCCGAAGGGGAAAGGCTGGGCAGCATCTCGCGCAGTTCATAGAGCACACGCACGACGATCTCGACCGCCCGCCGCTCTTGGTAGACCTCGACCTCGCCATGCCCCCATTGCTGGCCGATCCGGTGCAAGGCTTCCGCCAGCACCTTGTCGCAGATTTCAACGGCGCGCTGGCCCGCCAGATAGAGATCGACGATCAGGCGGCGCACTTGCTCCGCATCCCCGACGACGAGAGCCGCGACGACCTGCTCGCAGGCCCGGCTGATCACGGTCGAACCCTGACCAGCCGTCGCAGGAAGTCCCAACAACTCGGGCTGGCTGAGCCGTTGTCCCGACTGCCGCAAGAACTGGATCACGTCATTGAACGGCAGACGGCGGTGCCCCCCAACGGTTTTCTGCGTGGTCAGCAAACCCTTGTCGCACCAGCGTTTGAGGGATGACTCGCTGACCCCGATCGCCCGGGCGACTTGTTTTGGCGTAAGCAGCGACTTCACGGTGTTCTGG
>JAEUIK010000516.1 GCA_016793185.1 Planctomycetaceae bacterium
GGCTCGTGTACGACCCGCCGGCGCTAGCAAGGACGCTAGACGCCACCGAGTTCCCGAGGGAACTCCCCCACTTCCGCTGGGAGCACCGTTGGCTATGGCCGCGAGCGATACCGAGTCGCGCAACGCAAACACCAAACACCCCAAGCGTGGGGTGCCCGAGGGGCTCTTCCGCCGCTGTCCCGGGTGCCAGGCCACGATCTTTCGCCGCGAGGCAGAACGCCGGCTCGGCGTCTGCCCCGAGTGCGACTATCACTGGTACGTCTCGGCCGATGAGCGGATCCGGCAACTCCTGGACGAAGGAACGTTCGAGGAGTGGGACACCGACCTGTTTCCGGCCGATCCCCTGGGATTCGCCGATCGCGCGCCGTATGCCCAGCGCCTCAAGGAAGAGCAAGCCCGCACCCACATGCGCGACGCGGCGATCACCGGGACCGGCATGATCCGCGCCCGCCGTGTGGCGTTCGGCGTGACCGACTCGGCGTTCATCATGGGGAGCATGGGAGCCGTGGTGGGCGAGAAGCTCACGCGGTTGGTGGAGCGCGCCACCGAGCAGGATCTGCCGCTGATTATCGTCAGCGCGTCGGGCGGGGGCGCCCGCATGCACGAGGGAATCCTCTCGCTCATGCAAATGGCGAAGGTCTCGGCCGCGCTCGCCCGCTACGACCAGGCGGCGGGGCTGTATATCTCGGTGCTCACGAATCCCACCATGGGAGGCGTGGCAGCCAGCTTCGCTTCGCTGGGGGCTGTGATTTTTGCCGAACCGCGCGCGCTGATCGGTTTCGCCGGACCGCGCACGATCAAAGCCACGATCCGCATCGAACTGCCCAAGGGCTTTCAAACGAGCGAGTTCCTGCTCGAGCATGGCTTCGTCGACCGCATTGTCCGCCGCTCGGATCTGAAGAGCGAGATCGCGCGGACGATCGACTACTGCGGAAAGTAACTTCCCGGTCGGCCGATCTTTGCATACGCGACCAATGGGTGCCGCCTCCCCGCGGCGCTGGGCGTGTCTGCGGAGCCGCGAGCGAAACATGCCCGCCGCCAGCGTGGGTATGGCACCCACGGATCACGCAGCGCCTGCCCGGGGATTTGCCGGTTCAACGGCGGTGGCGCGGTGTTTTCTTGCCCCGCGCGGCGCTCGCGTCTAGATTGAACCGGAGCGAAGTCAGGGGCGTGGCAGTCCATCTCCTGCCGGCGCCAGCGCCACGGAACAGAACCGGACATGGGTCTTCTCGATAGCTTCAAATCCATCCTCACGGGCGGCCGCTGCGACATCCGCAGCCGGTTCGAGCTCTTGCGCGAGGCAATCTCCGGCACGATGTCGGAGTTCTACATGGCCCGCGATCGGCAGCACGATCGGATCGTCGGCCTCAAGGTGCTCGACGCCAAGAAAACGGCCGAGTTCGAATCGCGCTTCAAAGGACTCGATAAACCAACCGAGGGAGAGATCGCCAAGGATCTCGATCACCCGCACATCGTCAAGACCTACGAGCATGGCAAGACGACCAAAGGCGAGCAGTACCTCGTGATGGAGTTTCTCGAGGGGCCCGGACTGAACTCCCTGCTGATCGGCAAGGACAAGCTCCTCGACGGCAAGCGCCTGACCTTGATCCGACAGGCGGCGCAGGCCATCGATCACCTCCACAAGCAAAAGTACATTCACCGCGACGTCTGCCCACGGAATTTCGTCGTGCACCCGAGCGGGGAATCGCTCAAGCTGATCGATTTTGGGCTGACGGTGCCGGCGATCCCCGAGTTCATGCAGCCCGGCAACCGGACCGGCACGCCCAACTACATGGCGCCCGAGCTGGTCAAGCGGCTCAAGACCGATCAGCGGCTCGACGTTTTCTCGTTCGGCGTCACGGCCTACGAGATCTGCACCTATCACCTTCCCTGGGAGCGGGGCAGCGACGGCCGCGCCGCCATGGGGCACGCGACGCGCGAGCCGGTCGACATTCTCAAATATCGGCCGCAGCTCGACCCCAAGCTGGCCAAGGCGATTATGAGCTGCGTCGAGCGCGATCCGAACAAACGCTGCCCTTCGATGGAGCAGTTTCTGGCCGCCATCCGCAGCGTCAAGACCGAGGACGTGGCCTAGCTCGCTGACCGGTGAACGCTGCCACATTCCGCGGGTTCAAGGGGGAGCGGCGCGAACGCTATTTCTTCGGCTCATGGCCCGGCAGCCTGGCCCGCGGCCGCGGGATCAGCGACGAGAGCCAGCCCTGCTTCCGGAAGAAGACGATCATCGCAAACGTCACCAGCAGCATCACCCCCCAGACGATGGGGTAGCCGTAGTACGCCCGCAGCTCGGGCATGTTCCAGGGGGACGAATCGGGATCGAAGTTCATCCCATAGACGCCGACGATGAACGTTAGCGGAATGAAGATCGTGGCGATGATCGTCAGGACCTTCATCACCTCGTTCATGCGGTTGCTGACCGCCGAGATGTACAAATCCATCAGGCCCGAGGCGATTTCGCGGTACATCTCCAAGAGGTCGATGATCTGCACGGTGTGGTCGTAGCAGTCGCGGAGATAGAGCCGTGTTTCGTCGGCCACCAGCGACGACGGATCGCGGATCAGCGTGTTGAGCGACTCGCGTTGTGGCCAGATCGCCCGGCGCAAGAGCAGCAAGTCGTTCTTGAGGGAGTGGATACCGGAAATGTTGCTGGCGAGATCGGAGTTCAGCAGGACCTGGTCTTCGAGCTCGTCGAGATGTTCGCCGATGTGCTCCAAGGCGGGAAAGAAGGCGTCGATCACCGCGTCCAGGATGGTGTAGGCGAGGTAGTCCGGCCCCAGTTCGCGAATCCGGCTTCCGTCGGAGCGGACGCGGTTGCGCACCGGATCGAGACAGTCGCCCGGCACCTCCTGGAACGTTACCACGAAGCCCTGGCCGAGGAAGATGCTCAGCTGCTCGGTTTCCAGCCGGGAGCGGGGATTGAGCATCCGCGCCACGACGTAGAGATTGTCGGGATAGTGTTCAACCTTGGCACGCTGGTGGACGTGCAGCACGTCTTCGAGCGCCAAGGCGTGCAGGCCGAAGACCTCGCCGAGCCGTTCGACGATTTGCGTATCGCCGAGACCGTCGACGTTGACCCACACCACGGGATAGGTCTGGCGGAGCCTGGCGAGCGTCTCGAAATTGCAGCCTGCGTGCTCGACGAACCCTTGCGGCCCGTAGGCGAATAGCTCGACCTTCGGCTGCGGCGCATTGGGGTCGGCGTCCAGAGTCCCGGGGGCGGCTCCCGGCGGCGTCCGGCGGGCAAAGGCCTTCTTACGGCGGCGCTTCTGCGATCGGACCGACATGGTCGCCTCTCCGAGAGTGTCGTGCGAGACGCTAACCTCGGCCCGGTTCCCGAGCCATCGTGCTTCAGATCCCCATCCGCGCCAGCGCGTCGATCACACTGCCGACCATGCCCGAAAGGTTCGGGTGCGAGGCCTCAAAGTCCTGCGCGACCGACGTCAGTTGGCTGGTGAGCGATTCGTGATCGGCCGAGGAGGGGAGATTCTCGGCGGCGGCGCGGAGGTCGGTCAGCGCCCGTTCCAGGCGTGCGCGGAGCTGCGGATCGAGCGCCTCTTGGTTGGCCAGCGCTCGTTCCAGTTCGTGCAGGGCGAGATGCAATTTATCGGCGGCGTGCGTCATGCGTTTCCTCTCGGAGGGATTCCAGCAGCATAGAACCGGGGGCAATCCCAGGCAAGTTCTGCGGCGCCGGGGCAGCGGCCCCGGCCCGCCTCCGCGGATCGGCGCTGGCCGAGGCGGGCGCATCGTGGCAGGCGCCGGGCGGGTGGCCGGCTTATTCGCAGATGGCGATCCAGCCGTTGGCCCGCACCCCTCCCCCCAGCCAGGAAAACCGCAGCGGTCGTTGCCGCTCGGCGTTCAGCGAGATGAGCTCGCGAAGGCGAAAGCCGGCGTGACGCAACTCGGTGACGAGCTCGCGCCGGCTGAACAAGTGGAGGCGCATGTTGGGAATGCCGCGGTAGTCGAAGATCTTGTCGCCGATTTCCAGCCCCTGCTTCCGGCCCCGTCCCAGGTACGATCCCAGCAGCCACCACCGGCCTTGCGGATC
>JAEUIK010000536.1 GCA_016793185.1 Planctomycetaceae bacterium
AGAACGCGCCGCTGGCGTCGCTGATGGCGACGACCTTGAACTCGGCTTCGCTGAGGAACTTGGCGGCATGCGAACCGACGTTGCCGAAGCCCTGGATGGCGACGCGCGTCTCCTGCGGCTTGCGCCCCAGGCGGCTGATCGTCTTGACGGCGAAGATCCCGACGCCGCGTCCCGTGGCTTCCTCGCGTCCGGGAAGTCCGTACAGCTCGACCGGCTTGCCCGTCACGCAGGCGGGGCTGAAACCGTGGTACTTGGCGTACTGGTTCATGAACCAGGCCATCACGTCGGCATTCGTGCCCATGTCGGGGGCCGGAATGTCGGTGTCGGGGCCCAGCAGGTCGTGCGTGGCGTCGACGAAGCGCCGCGTGATCAGCTCGAGCTCGCGCTGGCTGAACTTGCGCGGGTCGATGGCGATGCCCCCCTTGGCCCCCCCATAGGGAATGTTGACGACCGCGGTTTTCCAGGTCATCAGGGCCGCCAACGAGCGGACCTCGTCCATGTCGACGTCGGGGTGGAACCGCAGTCCCCCCTTCATGGGCCCCCGGGCTTTGTCGTGCTGGACGCGATAGCCGATGTAGGTGGCCACTTCGCCGCTATCCATCTCGATCGCCACCTGCACGCGAACTTCGCGCAGCGGGGTGATCAGCAACAGACGCATATTGGGGGTGAGCTCGAGATGATCGGCCGCCTGATTGAAGTACAACTGCATCGAATCGAAGGCACCCATGCGTTCGTCTCTCCTCGTGTCCCCAGATACCTGGTGGCGAGCCGGGCGCCACGCGCAATGCCGACCGGGTACGGCGTCGCCGCCGGCAGCCGGTCCCCGCCGCCGGTCGCCGCGTGCAGCGACGGAGTGTCGCGCGGTCGGCGCGGCCTATTCTATGGTGGACTGCGGGGGCGCGGAAAGCACGCTTCCCACTCGAGTTTCGCCCAGCGGGCCCGGTCGAGCGCATCCGCCGCGCGGCTTGCAGCGCAGGGCATGGGTGTTAGAATCGCGCTGAACGCCGCAGAGCCACGAGGGCGCGGCCGACAACTCGCACTTCGGGCTTCGCGGCATGAGCACCACCACGCTTCCCCCTGACGCCGCGGCAACGACGTGGACACGCCGCGATCTCTTGAGCCTCGAGGAGCTCACGGCCGGCGAAATTCGGCTGATTCTCGACACGGCCGTCACGTTCAAGGACGCTGCCCGGCACGCCAGCCACAAGGTTCCCCTGTTGGCGGGGAAGACCGTCGCCAACCTCTTCTTCGAGAACTCGACGCGCACGCGCACCAGCTTCAACCTGGCCGCCCGGCGCCTCGGCGCCGACACGGTCGATTTTTCCCCCTCGGGCAGCAGCCTGGCCAAGGGGGAGACATTCGTCGACACGGCCAAGAATCTCGAAGCCATGGGAATCGACTGCGTCGTGGTGCGCCATCACACGCCCGGGACACCGCAGTTGTTGGCGCAGAACCTGAACTGCGCCGTGATCAATGCCGGCGACGGCCCGCACGAGCATCCCACGCAGGCGCTGCTGGACATCCTCACGATCCGGGATCATCGCGGCGACCTGAAGGGGTTGAACGTCGCGCTCGTCGGCGACATCGCCCACAGTCGCACCGCCCGGTCGAACCTGTGGGGCCTGCAGAAGCTGGGGGCGCACGTGATCCTCTGCGGACCGACGACGCTGGTCTCGAAGCGGTGGGAGGAGCTGGGCGCGGAGGTCTGCCACGATCTCGACCAGGTGCTCCCCCGCGTCGACGTGGTGAACCTGTTGCGCATCCAGTTCGAGCGGCAGGTGACGCCGCCGTTCCCGTCGGTGCGCGAGTACGCGTTGCTCTACGCGATGAACAAAGAGCGACTGGCGCTGGCCAAAAAGGATATCCTGATCCTCGCGCCGGGGCCGATCAATCGGGGCGTCGAAGTCACGCCCGAGGTGGCCGACGGTCCGCACTCGGTAATTCTCGAACAGGTCACCAATGGCGTGGCGGTCCGGATGGCCGTTCTGAACTTGATTCTCGGAGGGGGGCGAGCGGCCCGGCCGCAATCCTAAGTATGGCACGTTTGCTCATTCATTCCGGTCGCGTTATCGACCCAAGCCAGAAGATCGATCGGCTCACGAACGTTCTCGTCGAGGATGGCAAGATCGCGGCCTACGACGTCCCGCTCAATGGGCAAGAGAAAACGATCGACGCCACTGGCAAAATTGTTGCCCCGGGGTTGATCGACATCCACGTGCACCTGCGCGAGCCGGGACGCGAGGAGGATGAAACCATCCGCACCGGCACCGCCGCCGCCTTGGCCGGCGGCTTCACCTCGGTCGCCTGTATTCCCAACACCGAGCCGCCGATCGACACCCAGGCCCAGGTCGAGTTCGTGCAGCATCAGGCCGCGCGGGCGGACAACGCCAACGTCTATGTCGTCGCCTGCGTCAGCAAGAATCGCGAGGGGAAAGAGCTCTCCGAGATCGGGCAACTGGTCGAGGCCGGCGCCGTGGCCTTTACCGACGACGGCGCCCCGATCTACAACCCCGAGCTGATGCGGCGAGCGTTCGAATATTGCCAGATGTTCGACAAGCCGATCCTGAACCACGCCGAGGTCCGCGAGCTGACCCAGGGGGGCGTGATGCACGAGGGGCTCGTCTCGTTGATCCTCGGACTGCCCGGCATGCCAGCCGCGGCCGAGGATGTGATGACGAGCCGCGACATCGCCCTGGCCAATGCCACGGGCGGGCGCTTGCACATCATGCACATCTCGACCGCCGGCAGCGTGGAACTGGTGCGCCGCGCCAAGACGCGGGGGATTCGCGTCACCACCGAAGTCTGCCCCCACCACTTCACGCTCACCGACGAATGCCTGCGGACGTTCGACGCCAACTTCAAGATGAGTCCCCCCCTGCGAGCGCAGGAAGACGTCGAGGCCTGCATCGCCGGCCTGGTCGACGGCACGATCGACGTGATTTGCACCGACCACGCGCCGCACGCCCGGGAGAAGAAAATGCGCGAGCTCGATGCCGCGCCGTTCGGCGTGGTGGGACTGGAAACGGCCCTGGGGCTGGTGTCGACGTTCCTGGTGGCCAAGGGGCACCTCGACTGGCCCGCCGCGATTGAGAAAATGTCGATCAATCCCGCCCGGGTGCTAGGGCTGCCCAAGGGGACGCTCCAGGTGGGGGCCGATGCCGATATCACGATCATCGATCCCGGCGCCAAGTGGAAAGTCGATCCCCGCAAGTTCCGCTCGAAAAGCTCGAACACTCCCTACGCCGGCTGGGAGCTGACAGGTCGGGCCGATACCGTCATCGTCGGGGGGCGGGTCAAGTACACCGCTTGAGTCGAGCGCACGCTACTTCGCGGAATGCCGCACGATGGCCCTCATCATCGACGGCTACAACCTGATCCACGGCGCCAACCTCATCGGCGGCGGCGTCGGCCCCCGCGGGCTGGAGCGCTCGCGACAGGTTCTCCTGGATTTTCTGGTCGCGTCGCTGCCGCCCGACGAGCTGTCGCACACGACGGTCGTCTTCGACGCCGCCAAGCCTCCGCCGGGGCGGCCGCGCCGCTCCGAATACCAGGGGATCGTCGTGCTCTTCGCGTCGGCCTACGACAATGCCGACGAGTTGATCGAAGAGCTGATCCAGGCCGACAGCGCGCCGAAGCGCTTGACCGTCGTCTCGAGCGACCACCGCCTGCACAAGGCGGCGCGGCGGCGGAAGGCCAAGGCCATCGACAGCGACCGCTGGTACGCCGAGATCGTCAAAAAACGAACGGCTCAACGTTCCCAGCGTCCGCTGCCAGACAAACCGACTGGTCCACTCGCACCTCATGAGGTCGAGCGCTGGCTGCAAGAACTCGGTGCGTTGCCGGCCGGCGAACGCGCGGAGGATACGGACTGGCCGCAGATGGAGAACCCGTTTCCGCCCGGCTACGGCGAGGAACTCGACGGGGAGCAGGGGTAGCATCGTGGATCCCCGCCGTGCCAAGCAAAGTGCACCACGTATTCCGAGACGTGGACGTAAGTCCACGGAGGCTCAATGACGAGGGAATGGCGCGTCATGGACGAGTTGGAGAGCGCCGTGAGATCACCTCCCCCGACTGACGTCGGGGGCTCATCTGCTTTGCTCTAAAAAATCGCGCGATCCGCGATGTCCTTACGGCACCAGGCGCCGTCCCAGCGGATGGCTTTGACCGCGGTATACGCTTGCAGCTTGGCGGCGGCGATCGTGGCTCCCGTGGCGGTCACGCCCAGCACGCGCCCGCCGTCGGCCACGATCTGGTCGCCAACCTTGGCCGTGCTGGCGTGGAAGACTTTCACATTCGGGACCTGCGCAGCGGCCTCGAGCCCGCGGATCGGGCGGCCCCGTTCGTACTTGCCCGGGTAGCCGGCGCTGGCCATCACCACGCAGACGGCGGAATCGGTGGTCCATTCGAGCGGCTCGATCCGATCCAGCGAACCGTCGGTCGCGGCCAGCAGCAACTCAAAGAGATCGCTCTTCAGACGCATCATCAGCGGCTGGCACTCGGGATCGCCAAAACGGACGTTGTACTCGAGAACCTTGGGGCCTTGATTGGTGAGGATCAAGCCGGCGTAGAGCACGCCGCGAAACGGTCGGCGGGCGCGCTTCAGCGCGTGGACCGTCGGCACGAGCACGCGCTCCTCGATGGATTGCAGCATTTCGGGCGTGATGAGCGGGGTCGGCGAATAGGCTCCCATCCCGCCGGTGTTGGGGCCCTGGTCGCCGTCATGTGCCCGCTTGTGATCTTGCGCGGGGGCGAGCGTGACGATCGTCTGCCCATCGGTGATCGCGATGATACTGGCCTCGGGGCCGTCGAGGCGCTCTTCGATGAGGAGTTGATTCCCGGCTTTGCCGAATTCCTTGTCCTTGCCGATGCGGATTACCGCGTCGGTGGCTTCGGCGCGCCCCTGGCAGACGAAGACTCCCTTGCCCGACGCGAGACCGTCGGCCTTGACCACGATGGGAACGTCCTCGCGCTCCTTGACGAAGGTCAGCGCGCTCTCGGCGTCGCGAAAGACGTGGTAGTCGGCCGTCGGCACATCGGCCTGCCGGAGCAGATTCTTGCAAAAGATCTTGCTCCCTTCCAACTCGGCGGCGACCTTCGAGGGCCCGAAAATCTTGAGCTTTTCGGCCTGAAACGCGTCGACAATGCCTTCGACCAGCGGGAGCTCAGGCCCGACGACCGTCAGCCCGACGTTGTTCTGCTTGGCAAACTGAATCAGCCGCGCGAAATCGGTGGGGGCGATATCGACATTCTCGGCATCCAGGGCAATGCCGGCGTTGCCCGGGGCCACGAAGACCTTATCGACGCGCGGGCTTTGCCCGATCTTCCACGCCAACGCGTGTTCCCGTCCTCCGCTGCCGACAATCAAAACGTTCATGGCTTCCGCTCGGTTCCAGTTGGCGTAGATGGCTGGATTCTAGCGCAGTCGCCCCGAGTCAACAAGGAACCGCGCCGCGCGGCGCAGCGACTCACGGCGCCAACTCCACGGCGCGGCGCAAACCGCCGAGAATCTGCAGGTACGTCTCCAGCGGGAGCCCATCGACGGTGGCCTCGCGCAGGCGGGTGACGCCATCGACCGCCGAGGTTTCCCGCACCAGGTGCTCGATCACCTGACGCTCGCTGGCGAGGTCGCCCGGGGCCAGGCGCGCCGTGAGACCGCGCAAGCGGGCAGTGGCTAACGCCAGTGCATATCCCCCCCAATTGCTCACACCACAGATCAGCAGGTGCTGCGTCGCGATCCGGCAGGCGATCTGCCCCCCCGGTCCGAAGGGAATGGCGCCGCGGAGACGAGACCAGGGAAGCGAGCCCATGCCAAGCTCGTTGCCGCCGTCGCCGACGCCGATGGTCGTCACATCGGGATGTTGCGCAAAGTGCTCGAACAAGCGATGGGTTTTGGCCGTGAAGGGAGTGATGTCGATGCCGCGCATGTTGTGGCAGGCGTCGCGATGTGCGGGGGGGACTTCCTCCTCGAAGAGGGCCAAGGTCGCGGCATCGGCACCCTGCGCCTCGAGCGAGGCTCGAGTGTGGCTCGGACCGCAGCGTTCGATCGCAATGAGGTGCGTGAGTCCCTTGCCGCGCCGGGCGGCGAATTGCGCGATCCAGCGATCGGTGGTCGCCGCGAGCTGGGGCGCGTTGCGCTCGCGACCTCCCAGCGGCTCGAATGGGAATTCGACGAGGCATGACTCTGGCAATCCCCGCGCGGCGCACCCGGCCGCAAGCAGGGGGATGCCGAACGCATCGCTGATCAAGATCGGCTCGATGCCCAATTCGGCCAGCGCCCAGGCGAGATACACGGCCCCGGGGGGACCGTCGGTCTCGGCGGCCGGCTGGGGCGCGTCGGGGATGGCGAAGCCCGTCACGATCGCGACTTGCCGCGCGGCCGCCAGCGAGGCGGCCGCCGCTTGGAGCGCCGCCGCAGCCTGGGCTTCGTCCACGACGCCGACGAGTCCGCGCCGCGCGGGATCGCGCGCTAAAAGGGCTGCCAACACTTGCCAGGGAACTTGGCGTTCGGCCTTCGACATGCTTGCAACCCGCAAGGGGACTGAAATCGGCATCAGCCTACCCGAACGAGCGACGGCTCACGACCGGGTGAAAAACGGCCGACGATGTAATCTCATGGCGTGTGCGCCGCGCGGCCCGACCAGCGAGCCCGGCGGGCTCAAACTCCGATTGCTGCCGTAACGGCAACCTGCGCCGGCCGCGGTTACGTAGAGCAGGGGAGAGGGATCCTCGGCGCGATCTCAGCGATTCGAAAAGTCGTCGTTCGACGGGCCGATGCAGGGTGGTTTTGCGGGCTGCACCGGCGAGGCGCATATTTGCGCCAGTGCAATTGACAACAGGCTGGGATGGGATACAAAGGTAGTGGTGGAGTTTGTGAAAAAAGTCACAGTCCCTTGCGGGGCACGCCGCCGCTAGCTAAGTTCCCAATTTCCAACGGGTTAGAGTTTCACCGCTACGATCCGCCGCGATGGGTCATTTGGGCCGGATTGGGTCAGGTTCCTCGCCCTCGGTCTTGGCACCTAGCTGGACATCGGATTTAGGCAATGACTGAAAAGAAAAAACTGACGACGGCCGAGATTCTCGCGGCCGCGCGCAAGGGGACTGCTGGAAGTCCCGAAAAACCGGCTCCTGCCGAGGGGTCGGAGTCGGCTGCGGCAGCTCCTGAAGCCGCTGCGTCCTCGGAAGGCCCGGCCGCAAAGGCTGCTGCTCCCAAGCCAGCCGCAAAGGCCTCGCCTGCTGCCGGCGGGGCTCGACCTTCGGTCGCCGAGATTCTGGCCGCTGCCCGTGCGGGCAAGGGGGCTGGTGCTCCTGAGGCGAAGCCGGCGGCCGCCGCGAAGCCCGCTCCGAAAGCGGCGCCGAAGCCTGCTGCCGAAAAGCCCGCTGCGAAGCCGGCCGCTGCCGAAAAGCCCGCCGGTCCCGTCGAGAAGGATACGGCCAGCATTCTGGCTGCCGCGCGGGGCGACAAGAAGCCCGGCCCGATCACCAAGGCCGAGGCGGCCGCGATGGGGCGTCCCGTGGCGCCCGCCAAGGATGCTCCCGGCGCGAAGCCGAAGCTGTTCGTCCCGCCGATGCCGGTCAAGCCGGACTATGCCAAGCGGAAAGACGCCAAGCAGGCGACGACCGAAGAGCGGCGTTCGTTCTTTGCCGCGACTCTGGGCGTCGTGCTGGGCTCGTCGATGGCGGTGGGCTTCACTTCGTTGACGCTCACGTCGCTGGCCTGGCTGTTGGGCACGGCGCGCTTCATGTTTCCGAATATTCTCACGGAGCCCCCGAGCACGTTCAAAGTCGGACCCCCGAGCGACTTTCCGCCCGGCGCCGTCAGCGACAAGTTCAAGGCGCAGTTCGGCGTGTGGGTGGTCAACGGCGAGTACAACGGGCAGCCGCAGATCTACGCGTTGCGCACCGTGTGCACGCATTTGGGGTGCACACCGAACTGGCTCGAAGGCGAGCAGAAGTTCAAGTGCCCCTGCCACGGCAGCGGTTTCTATAAGGATGGAATCAACTTCGAGGGTCCGGCTCCCCGGCCCTTGGAACGCTTTGCCATTCGCCTGGCCGACGACGGCCAACTCGAAGTGAGCAAGAGCAAGACGTTCCAGGAGGAAATGGGCGCCTGGGCCGATCCGGCCTGCTTCGTCCCGGTCTGATGCCGGGCCGCGCGGGCTGGGCGCCTGCCCGCTCACTTATTACTCACCGCACACAGCAAGATCTTTCACATGTCACTCGGCGAAACGATCCGCAATAGTCAGATCTGGAAGAGCGTCTTCCGCCACCCGATGCCGCTGGATCGGCGCAATCGCATCGTGGTGATGCTGACCAACTTCTTCTTGCATCTGCACCCGGTGTCGATGAAGAAGCAGGGGATCGCGCTGAGTTACACGTGGTGCATGGGCGGGGTGACGTTCTTTCTGTTTCTCGTCGAGACCGTCACCGGCGTCTTGCTGATGTTCTACTACCGGCCCACGCTCGAATGGGCCTACAACGACATTCTGGCACTGCGCGACGTGACGTCGCTCGGGATCTTGCGCGAGCTCCATCGGTGGGGAGCGCACGCCATGGTGATCACCGTTTGGCTGCACATGTACCGGGTCTTCTTGACCGGCAGCTACAAGCCACCGCGCGAATTCAATTGGGTGGTGGGGGTGATCCTGCTCTTGCTGACGCTCCTCTTGTCCTTTACCGGCTACCTGCTCCCGTGGGACCAGTTGGCGATCTGGGCGATCACGGTCGGTTCGAATATGGCCCGCGCAACCCCGATTCTGGGTTACGAGGGGCCATTGCAGCAGTTGCTGACCGTCGAGGGAATCGACATGATCAGCGACGCGTCCGACGCCCGCTTCGGCCTGTTGGGAGCTCGGTTCGTCGGCGAGGAAACGCTCAATCGATTTTACGTGTTGCACTGCGTCGGAATCCCGCTGGCGGTATCGCTGTTGTTGGCGATCCACTTCTGGCGGGTCCGCAAAGACGGCGGCATCAGCGGCCCCCTCTAAAGTGGCTCGCCACGCCAGGAGTTAATGGCTCGCTGGCGCGACGGTGAACTGACTGGGGGACGCGGCGCTGCGCCAGAACTGCGGACGAGCGGATGATCCGCGGTGCGATTCCGTGCGGCGGGAGTGATTCGTCCGCGGCCGCCTGGCAGCTTAGAGGATTGGCAAGGATACATGCACGGCACCGACCCCGGTTTTCTGCAAAGCATCGGGACGTTTCTCGGCTTCTACTACCTGTTCATCTCCCTGATGAACAGCGTGATGGCCCTGTACCTGTGGGGCAAAAAGGGGCGGCCCGACCTGGCGATCGCCGTGCTAGTGCTGTTCGCCGTGCCGTTCTTGATGCTCTCCCCCTTCGCGCTCAGCGGCCAACCCCCTGGCTTGCCGACCTGGTTCACCGACACGGTCAATGCCGCGGCCAACGCCGTGGTCTATACGGCGCTCACGACCGGGGCGCTGGTCCTGCTCTATCTCTGCCGCAGCTTTTTCGTCCGCAAGGACGTGGCCTGGGTGATGCTCAACGTGGCCCTGCTGCTGATGGGCCTGTCAATGACCAATCAGAACTTCGCGCTGATCGTCACCAAGCCCGACAACGTGCCGATCGTCGGCCTGGTCTTCCTCCTGGGTTTCTTCACCTGGCTGGCGACGGCCAAGGCCGTCGAGAACGACGACCGCATCGCCCGGGGCCTGGGGCCCGCGGAAAAAGACGACAACGAAAAGGTCCTGGTCTGGCCCGATCTGGTCTATACCGAATTGATCTGCATGGTCGCGCTGACCGCGTTTTTGCTCGTCTGGGCGATCGGCTTGCCGGCTCCGCTCGAAGAGCCCGCGTCTTCGGTGAAGACTCCCAACCCGTCGAAGGCCCCGTGGTACTTCCTCGGGCTGCAGGAAATGCTCGTCTACTACGATCCGTGGATGGCGGGCGTGGTGCTGCCGAGTTTGATCGTGTTTGGCCTGATGGCCATTCCCTACATCGACTTCAACAAGCTGGGCAACGGCTACTACACCATCAAGGAGCGCCGGTTCAGCTACCTGGTGTTCCAGATCGGCTTTCTCGACCTGTGGGTCACGCTGATCATTCTGGGCACGTTCCTCCGGGGGCCGAACTGGAACTTCTTCGGACCCTACGAGTTTTGGGATCCGCACAAGGTGCTGGCTCTGAACAACGTCGACCTCTCGGAATACTTCTGGGTCCGCGGGCTGAACCAAGGTTTGCCCCGGGCGCCGGTCGATGCCGATGGGCTCACCAAGTTCCTGTACATTCTGCTCCGCGAATCGCCGGGCATCGTCCTGGTGTTGCTGTACTTCCTGGCCCTGCCGCCGCTGCTGGCGACGACGATCTTCCGTCGTTTCCTGGCGAAGATGGGATTTATTCGCTACATGGTCCTGGCCAACCTGCTGCTGTTTATGGCCGCCTTGCCGCTGAAGATGATTTTGCGGTGGACGGTCAACCTGAAGTACCTGGTGGCTATTCCGGAATACTTTTTGAACTTTTGACGACGGGAACCGCCGGCGGACGGAGGCGTTCGCTGGCGGCCCTTTGAGAATGATCAGCCGATGAGCGCACCCGTGCGGAGCGCTCATCGGTTGCGAGCTTTCCGCAATCGAGTTCGAGTGCCTCAGGGCAATCGATTTGAACTAGAGGATTGGGTACGACATGCCCGCGACTGAACAGACTTGGCGCGACGTCAAGCGGATGCACCTGTGGTTCGGCATCACCGCCGTGCTGATGTTGTTAGGCACGATCTGGATGCTGGCGTCCGACCACCTGCGCTCGTGGAAGAACTATCAGCGCGAGTTCCGCGCGGTGCAGGCCTGGACCACGGAAGCGCGGATTCGCGACTTAGAGAGCGCCGACTTCGAGCGCACGCAGAGCGAGCTCCGCGCGAAGGTGGCGGAAGTCGAGAAGGCGGTTCCCGCGCGGGCCCTCGTCGACGAGTTCCTCCAGGAACTGAAGGGGGGGCCGGGCGCTGACGGCGAGAACAAATCGACCGTCGAGTCCACCGCCGCGAAGATCGACCAGGCGTATGCGGCGCTGGCCGAAAAGCCGGATGCCGCGCGGCAGGCAACGCTCATTGAAGTGCTGGAGACCGCCGTCCGGAACGTCCGCAATCAGGAAAATCGCGCCGCGGGCCTGATGAAGTTCAAGCGCGCCGATCTCGACGTCGCCCGCAGCAACTACGAGCTGGCGGTCTCGACCGGCAAGCCGCAGCTCGAGCAGGTCGTACTCCAGGACGATCTTGATGAGGTCAAGGGCGAAGTCACGCAGTTGACCGAGGACTATCAAGCCAAGCTCACGCATCGCCAGGCGCTCGAAGCGGTTCTGAAGCAGATTACTGCTCCATTGGCCGACGCGAAGAAAGCGCTGCAGACCCACGAGAAGGATATCGATCAGCTCGCCAAGACCGAGGACCAGCTGCAGCCCGGCTGGTGGAAGGGGGGCCCCGGCGCCAAGCTGCTGGAGCTGCCGATCATCGACGCCTTCGGGCGGCCCCTGAAGATCGACCAGATCTGGCTGCCGAAGCTGACCATCAACAACAACTTCCGCGACGTCGCCCGCTTCGATCGCTGCACGACCTGTCACCAGGGGATCTCGCTGACCGCTCCCGGTTCGGCCACGGCCCCGCTCTATCCGCACGAGATGGAACTGAGCTTCGAAATGCCCACGCCGGCCGAGCCCGTCGATGAGGCGGCCGGCGGCGAAGTGCCCGAGGGTGAAGCGGCGGCCGATGCCGCTCCGGCCGATGTCGCGAAAGTGGCGCCAGCCAACGATCCGGCCGCGCGGCTGCAGAGCAAGTTCGGACTCAAGCTCCGCGAGCGTAACGAAGCCAAGGGGGAGATCGCGGTCGAAGTGGTGCTGCCGGGCAGCGCGGCCGCGAAGGCCAATCCCATCCACCGGGGAGCCAAGCCCGAGGTCACGGCCCTGAATCCCCCCGGCTCGGTTCCCGACGTCCCGCCCGAAGTCTTGCAGTTGCCCGCCGGTCTCCGCCCGGGCGATGTGATTTTGCAGCTCAACGACGTGAAGATCGATCAGCTATCGGCCGCGCAGAATTACCTGCTGAGCGAGCTGAACTGGGGCTCGCCGCTGCGCGTCAAGGTGCGCCGCGGCGTGACGCATCCGTTCAGCTCGCATCCCCGCCTCGACTTGTTTGTCGGGTCGACCAGCCCCCACAAGATGCAGGAGATGGGCTGCACGGTGTGCCACGACGGGCAGGGGAGTGCCACGTCCTTTCAGTGGGCGTCGCACACGCCGAACAGCGTCGAGCAGGAAGAGGAGTGGAAGACCAAGTACGGCTGGGAGCGGAACCACCATTGGATCTATCCGATGTTCCCGGACCGCTTCGCCGAAAGCACCTGCTTGAAGTGCCACCACGACGTGCTGTCGCTCGAGCCGAGTGAGCGCTTCCCCGAGCCGCCGGCGCCGAAGCTCGTCGAAGGCTTCCAGATCGTCCAGGACTACGGCTGCTTCGGCTGCCATGAGATCAACGGCTACGACGGTCCCAACAAGCGGATCGGCCCCGATCTGCGGGCCGAACCGAACTATGCCGCCGCGGCCGCGCAGTTGCTGGTCGACAAGGCGCTCACCGACGAAGAGCGCAAACTGGCCGAACGGTTGATCCACGCGCCCGAGAACCGGACCGACCGGCAGCGCCTGGCCGAGATGATCAAGACCGACCAGCTCTCGGGCGAGCCGCGGTTGCTGGCCGCATCGTACAAGCTGGCCGACCTGATCGGGGCCGAGGATGCCCTGCCGGGCAAGCTGCGCAAGGTCGGACCGAGCCTTCGCTACGTGAAGAGCAAGGTCGGCTTCGACTTCCTCTACGACTGGGTCCGCAACCCGATGCATTTCCGTCCCACGACGAAGATGCCGCGGTTCTTCGGTCTGCACGACCACCTCATGCCGGAAGAAGTGAAGGACGCCAACGGCAAGGTCGTGTCGGTCGAGTCGAAGGGGCTGGAGGTGGCCGAGCGGTTCGAGCCGATCGAGATTCGCGCCATCGCCGACTACCTGTTGAAGAACAGCCAGCCGTTCACCTATCTGGATGTCACGCCCGGCACCACCGCCAGCGCCGAACGGGGTAAGAAGCTGTTCGAGCTCCGGGGCTGCCTGGCCTGCCACACGAACCACGACTTCCCGAACGCCAAGGCCGACCAGGGGCCCGACCTGTCGCGTCTGGCCGGCAAGCTGGTGAACGAAGATGGCAAGAAGTGGCTTTACACCTGGCTCCGCCAGCCGAATTCGTATCACGCGCGGACGCTGATGCCCGACGTCAAGCTCGAGCCGATCTCGACC